>NZ_JAOPHO010000029.1:0-55793 GCF_033141925.1 Peribacillus sp. CSMR9 | reverse complement strand
TCCCCGATTGAATATCGAGAAAAGGCCGCAGCTTGAAATACTCTTTTTTTATTGTCTACTTGACAGGGTTATGTGCACCCTTCAAAGTGCTGGCTCTTTTTTCATGGCTTTCAAAAACTGGCATTCATGAATTTCCTCTTTTTTATCCATGATAAGAGAAGGAGGCGATAAAATGGGTAATCCAAAAAAAGATTCCAAACACTTTAGACCGAGCCATCATGGGACACAACCAATAGCAGCGGGTGGGAATAACGGTAAGAAAATGCAGGACAAATCCGGCAAACATGCTCAGGTCATTCAAACTAAAGGCGAGTAATCCTTAATAAAGTAGTCGTAATAATATTATGTAAATAAAAATTCATGAGGTGAAATTAATGGGCTCTTATAAACACAATCAGGATAACCGTTTGGATAATGTTGAAAAAATTCAGGATGCGATTCAAAATACAGAAGAAAACATATCCGCTGCAAATGAAACGTTATCATTCTCTTCAGATGTGGAGAAACAGGCAATTGAGGCCAAAAATGACCGAAGAAGAAAGAGCATTGAAGGAATGAAAGATGAAATGCAAGATGAACAAGAAGCTCGGGAAAGCGGTTATAGTAACGATAATATTTAAACGACTAAGTAAAGGGGAGAAAGAGGCGCAAAATCTTTCTCCTCTTTGTTTTTCATGACAGGGAGGCAGTCAATCAAGACAGCTTAAATGAAATTGGCACATTTGTTATGGTAGAATGTTTATTGCAATAGAAATGAAAGTGGGGAAACAAAATGTTCATAGCTGAAAACGAAATTGAAGTGCGGTATGCAGAGACAGATCAAATGGGTGTTGTTTACCATGCGAATTATTTAATATGGATGGAACTAGGCAGGACAAAATTGATAAATGATTTAGGATTTTATTATGCTGATATGGAAGCGGATGGCATCCTCTCACCTGTTATGGATATTCAGGCTTCGTATAAAACCCCTGTAAGATATGGTGATAAGGTAAAAGTTAAAACTTGGATTGAAAAGTATGACGGCTTACGGGTCATTTATGGGTATGAGATCGTTAATGGGAAAAATGAAGTGGCGGCTACAGGTCATTCTTCTCACGTTTGCGTTAAAAAGGAGAGCTTCCGCCCGATATCCATTAAACGGATGTTTCCTGATTGGCATGAGGCCTATGAGAAAAATAAAAAGCAGGATGAATTGGTTTAATGACAATCATTGAGGTGATTAAGAAATGGCTTTTGGGATTAAACGGGCAGACGTAGTAACCTGGAAGCAGAAAATCGATCAAGGCCAAATAGCTTTTTTAACTCATTATTGGCTGGATGACCGATTTCCTGGCTGCAAGACGGTTACAAAAGTGGGATGCAAAGATTTACGGCGTTTATCGGAGTGGGGTAAGAAATACGGGCTTAAAAAAGAGTGGATTCACCACAGGAAGGATGGCTATTCTCATTTCGATCTTTTAGGGGACAAGCAAGCGGAAATTTTAAGGGCGGAACATATAAAAGAGCGCCTGCTCGATTGAACAAGAAAAAACAGCAGTTAACACCGCTGCTTTATTGTCAGGCACTCTTTTCATAGTGGAATTCTGGTTCAGTCAGTTTTTCATTAAAAGTAATAAGTAAATCGTGACCATCAAAGTACCATAAATCTTTTTCTTCTACATAAAAATTAATCTCATTCATAGTTGTTACGGCTGCTGCAGTTTCAGGTTCTTCTTTCATGATACCTAATGAAAAGCCGCTTTGGACGGAACTATGCCCGCCATATCTTACATAAAAGCGCAAATGAGAGCCTTCTTGAAGCCCCAGCTCATCAATATACCACTTAGCTGCTTGATCGGAAATGGTCAGTTTCATACTAATTCTCCTTCCTAGAGGTTCGTTATTTAAGTATAAAGTAATTATGAAGTAGATGCGAATAATGTGGATTTAAGAAAGGAAACGACTATCGCTAAAAGAATCCGAATAGGCATAAATTCAATGGTATAGGTGGGAAAATAGAACAAGGTGAAACCATCGATGAATCGATGGAACGCGAAATTCTAGAAGAAACTGGATTGAAGGTAAAGGGTATGGCCTTTCGAGGGGTTGTGACATGGAATCAAACGGGTGGAATGTATGTTTACAGAGCTGAAGAGGCAGGAGGCGGGCTTTCCTGCCTGTGATGAAGGGGAACTTGCCTGGAAGCCATATCAAAGGGTTATGGAGGCAAATGAAGTTGTTTCCAACATAGAGTATTATCTAAAAGATATATTACAGGATGACAGCCACAGGAATTTGCCTGTTCCTAAGCCGTTGCCTGATTTAATTTAAATGACTTTCACCAATTGAAAAACCGCCCATAAGCGGTTTTTTTGCATATTTTGTTTCATGGGCTAAATATCACAAAGAGGTAGAATAGAATTCTGTATATTTAATGGGTAACAAATATTCTGGAAAGTATATATTTGGATGATAAAAGTGAAATGCCCAATTAATATCCTTATATAGAGGGGCTGCTTATTGCGGAAAACAGAGCTGTTAAAAGGGAGTACATAAATGGTGCTGTTTTCATTATGGCTCAAAAGAAAATGTAAGGGTATGAGATGATCGAACAGCTCAAACAGTTAAGTGATGGTTATTTACATTATAAAGAAAGCATGTTTTATATCCAGCTTTAAAAAGACTGGAGGAGAAAGATTATGTAAATAGTTACTGGCAGGACATAAGGAGCGAAAATGAAAAATTATTATGCGACGAAATTGGGTATTGCTCAGTTTCAAGATCAATGGGAAGAATTGAACGCCTTTCAAGGGTAATCCGTAAGGTCGTTTCACACATATATGAACGCACACAAAAATAGCTGCAGATTCCTGCAGCTATTTTGTATTTTCTTGTGCTTCAGCCTCGGCAAGCTTTCTCAGCAAGACGGGTGTAGGCATATGCATGATTTGCTCTAAAGGCAAGTTTAGGGACTTGGATAACTTTAATGCGGTTTCCGGTGATATTTGCAATGGCTTCATGGCACTTTCTCCAATCAATTTTTATTAGCTAATTCCAGTTTAGCCTCTGTTCTCCAATTATTCAATCCTTACTTGACCATTTCTCCATCAAACAAAATCCATACTATTCTTTTGATGGGAAGTTAATGAAGAAAAATTCTAGTACCTTATACCTTGACAATAGAATTGGATCGAAGGCAGAATAGGGTTTTTTATGGTTCAAATGAACTGTATATTTTCAATTGAATGGATATAAAGCTCCTATGATTTGATGGGATATCTTAGATTCGTCTTATCGTGATTTACAAGATTAGGGGGAGTGGGAAAATGGGGATTTTCATAAATCGAAGCCGAAAAAAGCAATCTGGTTTCAAAAAGCAAAAGAGACAGAGGGTATATTGGATGTAAGCAGTGAACAGGTGAAACTTCAGGTAACCTTGTTATTTTCATGAAAAATGTTGATGAAAACCGTTTTATTAAACCAATCCTTCTTAAGCATTACCGAGTTTATTAAGCTTGTACAGCCGACCAGACAAATTTACTATCATTGAACTAAAGCCATCGAGGCAGCGCATGCAGGCGAACATGGTAAATGATTTGCGGCTGTTTCGAATGAGCTCAGGAAACTTGCTGAACAGACTAAAAAGTCGATAGCTGAAATGGATGCAATCGTGCAAACATCAAATGAATTATAGAATGGAAAAAAGCCCGTGCGTCGGACGGGCTTTTTCCCATTTAAATATCCTCAAGAATTTCTCTTACAGCCATTTTACTTTGGGTTCAGTTTTATCGATAATTCGTTTAATGTTCGCCCGATGCCGGTAAAAAATGAAAATCGTTAATATACCGATTACAATAATAAGGGCCAAATCATTTGTATGAAACACTAAACTGTATATAAGAGCAAGAAGACAAGCAATCATCGAAGAAAGCGAGACATATTTGGATATGTATAAGGTAATGAAGAATATGATGACGGCAATGACAAAAAGTAATGGTTCATAAGCAAGAATGACACCGGCAGAAGTTGCCACCGCTTTCCCGCCCCGAAAGTTTGCGAAAATGGGAAACATATGCCCAATGACGGCAAATAAGCCAGCTAGCAATAAATTCATTTCCACGCCTAGCAATAACGGGAGAAAAGTTGCTAGAGTTCCCTTTAGGATATCCATGGTAGTAACGGTAAGCCCTGCCTTGACACCTAGTGTCCGGAAGGTATTTGTCCCACCCAGATTTTTACTGCCATGCTCCCTAATGTCGATTTTGTAAAAGGTTTTACCGATAATTAAACCGGAAGGAATCGAACCAATCAAGTAGGCAGACAGTATAGTGATGAATGTAAGCATTGTATGACCCTTTCTTTATAGAAAAATCTTCTTATTTTTATCACGATTAAGAGGCTGTTTTTTCCCTTTTTCGGAAATAAACTGAAGGAATAGCTAAAAAACAACCTAAAAATACCTGATATGCTTCTCTTATTGTAACATTTTCGTGACAAAATGGTACGGATGTCCAAAAAAAATCCATTGAAAAATGAATTTTCCTTGATGAACATCCGTCTTTTGATATACGTTTAAGTTCATGAAGGGCAAAAGGTTTATGTTTTCTTATTTTCGTAAATATAATGAAGAGTACCTAATTGTGTATAATGATACAATACGCGGTAGCCTGTATGAACATAAGTGGTGCACACCTTTTCGAAACCTATTCTTTCTTGTATAATGGTTTTTCTTAATAATGGTAATACTCTGCTTTACTCTGTGAAATATCTTTGTTAAGGAATACTTTTTAAGCAATTATTACATTTTATGATAAAGGGGATTGATAAGAATGATACAAAATCCAAGCAGAGAAGAAATGGGTCAGATGTTAAAAAAATCGAAGCGCATCGCTGTTGTTGGTTTATCAAATAACCCCGAGCGAACTTCTTATATGGTATCGAAGGCCATGCAGGATAGTGGGTATGAAATCATCCCTGTAAACCCTGCTGTATCTGAAGTGCTGGGTGTCAAGGCAGTAAAGGCACTTAAAGATATTGAAGGGCACGTCGATATCGTAAATATTTTTCGCCGTTCAGAATTCCTTCCCGGGATTGCCAAAGAATTTGCAGAAATAGATGCTGATATCTTTTGGGCGCAGTTAGGGGTAGAAAACGGGGAAGCCTATAATTTTTTGAAAGAAAAAGGTTATACTGTCATCATGGATCGATGCATAAAAGTAGAACACGCCCTTACTAAGTAGAGTGAAAAGAGCGGAACTTCCGCTCTTTTTTAAAGGAATCGCAATGTTTAGCAGTGTAAAAATCAATAATGCCAGCCATGGCGGAGGTTGAGAACGGGCGGCATATCCATGCAATTTAAGAATAATTTGATTAAAAAAGTAAAAGTATATTTGCCAAATGAAAAATTACCGCTACAATTAGAACGGTAGCTATGACACGTTTCAACAAAGTGAAAAGATCCAACCAAGGGTGCTAACGCTAATAAAAGGGACGAAAAAATAGAACACTTGTTCTTTGTTCGTAAAAGTATTATACTTTTAATATGATATTAACGTATGAATTAATTTGTTAAAGCTAGTGAGTCATTTCATTGCAGTATGATTTGGCCCGGAAATTGTGTTTAGTAAGGAAAGGGGAATTTCTGTGGCAAAGAAAGTAAAAACAATCGAGTACAATGATGATGCAATTCAGGTACTGGAAGGACTCGAAGCGGTCAGAAAACGTCCCGGTATGTATATCGGCAGTACTGATGCACGCGGACTTCATCATTTAGTGTACGAGATTGTAGATAACTCCGTAGATGAGGCTTTGGCTGGATATGGAGACCAAATTAGTGTGAAAATACATAAAGATAACAGTGTAAGTGTGTCAGATAAGGGGCGTGGAATGCCTACCGGTATGCATAAATTGGGTAAACCTACGCCTGAAGTCATTTTGACTATTCTTCATGCTGGCGGTAAATTTGGACAGGGCGGATATAAAACGAGCGGAGGCCTTCATGGAGTAGGTGCCTCGGTCGTCAATGCGTTGTCTGAATGGCTTGTCGTGACAATCAAAAGGGACGGGTTCATTTACGAACAACGTTTTTTCAATGGCGGAAAGCCAGAAACGACTCTTGAGAAAATCGGTAAAACCAATCAAGCTGGTACCAAAATCCACTTCAAGCCCGATCCGAAAATATTTTCGGTGACAACTTTTAATTATGATATCCTTTGTGAACGTCTCCGTGAATCGGCATTTCTTCTAAAAGGCATGAAAATTGAATTGACGGATGAACGTAACGACCAGCAAGAAACTTTTCACTATGAAAATGGAATAGAAGCTTTTGTGGATTACTTGAATGAAGAAAAAGAAACCCTTCATAGTGTTGTCAGTCTAGAAGGGGAACAGAATGGGATAGAAGTCGATCTGGCCTTTCAATTCAACGATGGTTATTCAGAAAATATTTTAAGCTTTGTAAATAATGTTCGAACAAAAGACGGCGGCACCCATGAGATTGGCGCAAAGACGGCCATGACGAGGGCATTTAATGATTATGCCAGAAAAATGGGGCTATTGAAGGAAAAAGATAAAAACCTCGAAGGTACCGATATACGCGAAGGATTGTCTTCAATAATTTCTGTACGTATCCCAGAAGAACTTCTTCAATTCGAAGGACAGACCAAGAGCAAGCTTGGAACCAGTGAAGCCCGTTCTGCAGTCGATTCCATCGTGTCAGAGCACTTAGCCTACTTTTTTGAAGAAGATCCGACCACGAGTACCCTGTTGGTCAAGAAATCGATTAAAGCTTTCCAGGCCCGGGAAGCAGCACGCAAAGCGCGTGAAGATGCAAGAAGCGGGAAGAAACGGAAGAAATCTGATGCCATCCTTTCTGGAAAATTAACGCCAGCTCAATCTAAAAATCCTGAACGGAATGAATTGTATCTTGTAGAAGGGGACTCTGCAGGAGGTTCCGCAAAGCAAGGTCGTGATCGCCGTTTCCAAGCGGTACTGCCATTACGTGGTAAAGTTATCAATACGGAAAAGGCCAAACTAGCGGACATTTTTAAAAACGAGGAAATAAATACGATCATCCACGCTATCGGGGCAGGGGTCGGGGCAGAGTTCAATACGCCGGACACCAACTATGATAAAGTGATCATCATGACTGATGCCGATACGGATGGGGCCCATATCCAAGTGCTTCTGTTAACATTCTTTTACCGCTATATGAAGCCATTGATAGAGTCAGGAAAGGTTTACATTGCCTTGCCTCCTTTATATAAAGTGAGTAAAGGGACCGGAAAGAAAGAAATCATTGAATATGCTTGGAGTGATGAGGAACTTCAGGGAGCGATAGACAAGGTAGGGAAAGGCTATATGATTCAGCGCTATAAAGGGCTGGGTGAAATGAATGCCGATCAATTATGGGATACTACCATGAACCCGGAAACCAGGACATTGATACGCGTGAAGATCGACGATGGTGCCCGTGCAGAAAGACGTGTGACAACGTTAATGGGGGACAAGGTTGAACCGCGCCGTAAATGGATTGAAGCCAATGTCGCTTTTGGTCTCGAAGAAGAATCGAATATTTTAGATAATGAAAATATGTCGATTGAAGAGGAGGTCATTAACGATGGCATTTGAAGAAACGTTTAGAGATTTGCCGCTTGAAGAGGTAATCGGAGACCGCTTCGGGCGATACAGTAAATATATTATCCAAGATCGGGCACTGCCAGATGCAAGGGACGGATTAAAACCGGTACAGCGCAGGATATTGTATGCGATGCATGTAGAAGGAAATACACAGGAAAAAGGATTTAGGAAATCAGCAAAAACAGTCGGTAATGTAATTGGTAACTATCACCCCCATGGAGATTCATCTGTTTATGAGGCAATGGTCCGGATGAGCCAAGACTGGAAGCTTCGGAAAGTCATGGTTCAAATGCACGGAAACAATGGTAGTATTGATGGCGATCCGCCTGCTGCGATGCGGTATACTGAAGCCAGGCTTTCATCGATCGCCTCAGAGATGTTACGTGATATTGAAAAAAGGACTGTAGATTTTGTACCGAACTTCGATGATACTTCGGAAGAACCCATTGTATTGCCAGCAATGTTCCCTAACTTGCTTGTAAACGGATCCACAGGAATATCTGCCGGCTACGCAACGGAAATCCCACCACATCAAATAGGTGAAGTCATTGATGCAGCCATTATGCGAATCGATAAGCCTGAAGCGACAGTCGCTGATTTAATGACGGTCATTAAGGGGCCGGATTTCCCTACAGGCGGTATCATTCAAGGAATTGAAGGCATTCGTAAAGCCTATGAAACAGGTAAAGGGAAAATCATCATTCGCGGCTTGGCGGAAGTGGAAACGATTCGCGGCGGCAAACAGCAAATCGTCATCACTGAAATCCCATATGAAGTCAATAAAGCGAACCTTGTTAAGAAAATGGATGAGTTCCGTCTTGACCGGAAAGTTGAAGGCATCGCTGAAGTAAGGGATGAAACGGACCGTACAGGACTGCGTATCGTCATTGAATTGAAAAAAGAAGCGGATGCAAATGGAGTCCTGCATTATTTATATAAAAATTCCGATCTTCAAATTGCTTACAATTTTAATATGGTCGCGATTTATAAAAAACGGCCGACATTGATGAGCCTGCCAAAAATGCTTGATGCGTATATCGATCACCGTAAAGAGGTAATTGTGAATCGTTCCCGTTATGAGTTGCAAAAAGCACATGACAGGGCACATATCGTAGATGGTTTAGTGAAGGCTTTGTCCATATTAGATGAAGTCATCTCTGTCATCCGTGCGTCTAAAGATAAACGGAATGCCAAAGATAACCTCATTGCTAAATTCGCTTTTACAGAAGCGCAAGCTGAAGCCATTGTTTCCTTACAGTTATATAGGCTGACAAATACTGATATTACGGCACTTGAAGCAGAGGCAGCGGAATTGAAGAACAAAATTGAGGAATTGACCAAGATTCTCGGCAGTGAAAAAGTCCTTCTTCAAGTAATAAAAAAAGAACTTCGATTCATTAAAAAGGGCTTTGATGACGGAAGGCGTTCCAAAATAGAAAAAGAAATTGAAGAAATCAAAATTAATCTTGAAGTCTTGATTGCGAGTGAAGACGTGATGGTGACAGTGACGAAAGAAGGGTATGTTAAACGGACGTCATTACGGTCATTTGCAGCTTCAGGCGGTCTTGATTTTGGCATGAAGGATTCCGATCGCCTGCTCCAGAGGCTGGAGATGAATACAACAGATGTCCTGTTGCTTTTCACATCCAAAGGGAACTACCTCTATTGTCCAGTTCATCAGCTTCCTGACATTCGATGGAAGGAAACAGGTCAGCATATCGCGAACATCATTCCGATTGACAGAGAAGAACAAATCATAAAAGCGATTCCGATCAAAGATTTTACCCTGCCGCAATTCTTAGTGTTCATCACGAAAAATGGTATGGTTAAAAAGACTGAAATAGCTTCTTATAAAGCACAGAGACATTCAAAACCGTTGGTTGGTGTCAATTTAAAAGGTGAAGATGAACTGGTCGATGTCCATCATACCGATGGACAGGCAGACCTTTTCCTAGTCACTCATAACGGCTATGGTTTATGGTTTGATGAAGAAGAAGTAAGTATTGTCGGTGTCCGGGCAGCAGGAGTCAAAGGGATTAATTTGAAGGAAGATGACTATGTCATTGGCGGAAAGGTTTTAGCCAAGGATAGTAAAGAATCGATCTTTATAGTTACCCAGCGCGGAGCCATCAAGAAAATGAAATTAACCGAGTTTGAAAAAACGAGCCGGGCAAAACGGGGTGTCGTGGTCTTGAGGGAATTGAAATCAAATCCTCATAGGGTCATTGGATTTGATACCATTAACAAAACCGACAGTCTATTCATTCTTTCTGAAAAGGGAACCATTGAAACCATTCATGCCGCTTCATTAAAAAATCATGATCGTTACACGAATGGATCTTTTGTTTTTGATGAAACGGTTAGTGGAAAAGCGAAAGAAATGTGGAAAATATCATTGGAAGATGACTCTGCCATTGAGCAGTGAATCATTTTTTAAAACGGGATGCTGATTATAATCAGCATCCCGTTTTATATTGTAACAACAAATGGACAGTAAGTAGTTGATATGCAAGTCAAGAAAATACCCCGGTCATCCCCATGTATATTGACTTCATTCTGTGGTTACCTTCTTAAGTCAAAAATGACTTATTGAGTCATTTTTAAATCCTTGTATTACGAACTTAAAAATCTTACTCGAGCCATAAATAATTCAATTTTGAATTTTAATTTCGATTGAATCTAGGTAGTATAACGATTTATTTTGGCATATTCCTTGCGTCTTGTTTGTATGACATCCAATTCAGCAATTAAATGGATCACGGGCATTCCAAAAGAGTATTATAGTGAACCGGCAGTGACCGAGAGCGGAAAATACATTAACCGTTCGGATTACCTGAATTATAAAGGGTATATCGAACCTTTTACAACATAGGCAATGGAATATTTTCGGCAAGAAAATTGCCGCGTTACCAACTTATTCTCAATAGGGTAAAGGCTGGACGAAAGCCGTTCTTCCATATTGGGAAAAGCAAGGCGGTGTCGATTATAATTCGTCGATTGATGAAAATGGAGGATTTGCACCAACAATTGTCGTAGGCGCAGTAGAATTCGGGAAAGTTGTCCCCATCCGTTAACTGGGTCAAGGGATGGAGGTTTCCCGGGTCCGGCGAAGTATCCTAGTTTAGCATTTTGTTATATTACTTTGAGTGTACCGTTCCCAAATTTGGGGAACATACACGTTTTTTATTGTAGAAAAAGTCAGGACAAAAAAGAAGGATCCTATGAGGGAATTACGGCACATTAATAGGCTATATATCCACGATTATATCCAGAGTAATGAAATTTTCATGGATTCCGGATAATGTGCAATGGCAATGGTTTTTTAGGAAATAAATGAATGCTTACTAAAAAACATCACAAAAATATCTTGTATCTAAGTAATGAAAACGCTATCATTGAATATAATATGAAATATAATTTCATTATTATCTATTGAATAATGAAATTTTATTTAAGTAATTGATAATAGGAGGATTCAATTGTCTATGGAAGAACATCTGCGTTCATTAACGACTGAATTACGGAACGAAGATACGATGAATATCGATAGTGTAAATACGATGGAAATCATTTCAGCAATCAATAAGGAAGATTTAAAAGTGGCAGCAGCGGTCCAGGAGGTTTTGCCAGAAATAAAAACGGTAGTTGAATGGGCTTTAGAATCATTAAAAAAAGGTGGGAGACTCGTATACATCGGTGCAGGAACGAGTGGAAGACTCGGTGTGCTGGATGCCGTGGAATGTCCACCGACATTCAGCACACCACCTGATAGGGTGCTTGGCATAATCGCAGGAGGGGAAAAGGCGTTTGTTCGAGCCATCGAAGGAGCGGAGGATAAAGAAGAGTTTGGGGAATGTGATTTAATCGACGTGGATCTAACAGCAAATGATACGGTTATTGGCATTGCGGCAAGCGGCCGTACCCCATATGTGAAAGGCGCTTTACGTTATGCAAGAAAGGTTGGGGCTAAAGCGGTGGCATTATCATGCAATAAAAACGCGAGCATCACAGAAGCAGCTGATATAGGGATTGAAGTGGTGGTCGGACCGGAAGTCTTAACAGGGTCCACAAGAATGAAAGCGGCAACCGCACAGAAAATGGTCCTCAATATGATCTCAACGGCTACCATGATCCGGTTGGGAAAAGTCTATGAAAATCTGATGGTTGATGTAAATGTCAGTAATCAAAAACTGAAGGATCGTGCAATTAGCATCATAGAAACTTTAACAAATGCTGACTATGATCATGCTTTGAATATGCTTGAAAAAGCAAATAATCAAGTTAAACCAGCGATAGTCATGATAAAAACGTCAACAGATTATGATAAAGCAATGGAGTTACTAGAAAAAGCGGGTGGAGATGTCAGAAAAGCCATTTCGATCTATGAAGATTAAGGAGGGAAGCAATGGCTACAGGAGGATTATCCATCATACAGACGATGTTGAGCAAGCTCCCGCAATCAGAACAAAAACTAGCAGAATATATTCTTCAGAATCCTCATGAAGTTGTGAACAGCACTGTACAGGAATTGAGTACTTCTGCTCAAACAAGCGGGGCTGCTGTTATTAGGTTGTGTAAATCGCTCGGAATAAAAGGGTTTCAAGATTTGAAAATAAGGATTGCCGGAGATTTGATGAAGACTGTTGAACAGGGCTACAGGGATATCGAGCCCTCAGAATCACTGTATCGGATTGTTGAAAAAACAACGAGTAATTCGATTCAGTCCATTCGAGACACATCTGAAATAATCGATCACGACACTCTCAAACAGGCGATAACGTTGATGCTGAACGCTAAAACTGTCCACTTTTGCGGAGTGGGTGCCTCGAATATAGTTGCTGCAGACGCTCAGCAAAAATTACTTCGCATCAATAAAGGGGCAACGGCTTTTACGGATATGCATTTAGTTGCAACCCTGATTGCAAATGCTGATGAAAATGACATCGTTTTTGCCATTTCATTCTCTGGGGAAACACCTGAAGTTGTCAATATACTGAAGCTTGCTAAAGAACGTGGTGTCAAGACGATCGGGCTGACTCATTTTGGCCAAACAACGGTATCTTCCTTGTGTGACGCCACACTGTATACATCCTTTTCGAATGAAGCACCATTTAGGAGTGCAGCGACATCATCAAGATTGGCGCAGTTATATATGATTGATATTTTGTTTTTGGGGATGGCTTCAGAGCAATATGAAGAGACTGTCCAATATATTGATAATACCAAGTCTGCAATCAAGTCGATGACGGATCGTTATAAATGAATATTACGAGATTTGACAAAGGGGGCTTTTAAATGGGTAAGGGGGATAAGTACGCCAGTTTAGCAGAAGAGTTATTGGGGAAATTAGGCGGGGCATCAAATGTTGCCGATGCTGCACATTGTATGACCAGACTAAGGGTATTGCCAATCGATCGTTTAAAAGTAAACATGGAAGATATAAAAAATACGGAAGGTGTTCTGGGCGTCATTGAAGAGGAAACGATACAAATCGTCCTTGGGCCAGGCGTGGTGAACAAGGTTCATACAGAATTTGAAAAGCTTTTGGAATCTTACGGCGGTTTAAACTTAAAAGAGGTGGCATCGAAGAACAAATCAGAGAATGATAGAAAAAATGCAAAACCTTTTAAACTTTTTTTACGCAGGATTGCAAGTATTTTCATCCCTTTAATTCCCGCCTTAGTGGCATCCGGTTTGATTACCGGTATAACAAAAGCGACCGTTCAAGCGGGGTGGCTTGCAGCAGAATCGCAATTAGCCATCATATTAACCGTTATTGGATCTGGTTTGTTTGCCTACCTGGGGATTTTGGTTGGGACCAATGCCGCTAAGGAATACGGCGGATCCCCTGCACTTGGTGCGTTGGCGGGTATCTTGGTCATCAATCCGGCTGTCGGCGACATTTCCCTGTTCGGTGAAAATTTGCTCCCTGGCCGCGGTGGGTTGATAGGAGTCCTCTTTGCAGCTATTTTCATAGCCTTGGTGGAAAAACAGGTCAGGAAATTCATTCCTCAATCACTTGATATCATTTTGACGCCAACCATCGCTTTACTCATTACTGGGATTGTCACTTACATTGTTTTTATGCCGGTAGGAGGGTTTTTATCGGATGCCATTACGACAGGGTTATTGAATGTGTTGGACTTCGGCGGTGTTGTGGCTGGATTCGTGCTTGGTGCGGCCTTCCTTCCCCTAGTCATTACTGGTTTACATCAAGGTTTAACGCCTGTCCATCTAGAATTGATCAATTCTATCGGGGATGATCCGCTGCTTCCCATTTTGGCAATGGGTGGTGCAGGCCAAGTTGGGGCGGCATTTGCCATCTATATGAAAACGAAGAAAGCGAGTTTAAAGAGGGCAATCGGCGGAGGCCTTCCTTCAGGGATGCTTGGTATCGGCGAACCCCTTATATTTGGAGTGACTCTGCCACTGGGCCGGCCTTTCTTAACTGCCTGTTTAGGTGCTGGAGTAGGCGGGGCATTCCAAGCACAATTCGGAATTGCGACGTCGTCCATTGGTGTTTCTGGACTACCGCTTACCTTTTTAGTGCATCCAAATCAAATCGGTCTATTCTTGGCTGGGTTGTTCATTTCCTATATAGCAGGATTTATTTTTACGTATTTGTTTGGATTTAATGATGAAATGGCTGTTGAATTCAAGTGATCGGAATCTCTTTTTATCTACAGGACCCACTTGCAGAAGCACAAATCAACCATGCTGCTTACCTAGGAGTGAAAAGGGCCTTTACCTCGCTTCATATTCCTGAAGAAAAGGGTGACCTCGTAAAGAGGATGATCAGGCTTTTAAAGCTTTCAGAGTCCTATGGAATGGAAATCCATGCGGATGTGTCATTAAACACTCTTGATCATTTAGGAATTGGCAGATTTACGGATTTAAGGCAATTGGGTATTAAAGGTATTCGACTTGATGATGGGTTTGATCGAGAAACTGTTACATCTTTATCCAAGGTGTTTTCCCTCTCACTGAATGCAAGTACGTTAAATGAAGATGAACTTCTAGCCATACTCGGGAGCGGCGTAGAACCGGAAAGTTTGATAGCTTGGCATAACTTTTATCCAAGGCGTGAAACGGGCCTTGAGGAAGAATTCTTTCATGAACAAAATCGAATATTCAAGAAATACGGTATACCGATCTTTGCTTTCATCCCGGGTGCTGGAAGTAAACGCGGTCCTCTTCATGATGGCCTTCCGACGCTTGAAAAACACAGGTTAATGAATCCTTACGCTGCCGGTGTTGAGCTATTTCAGCATGTGGACGGAGTTTACGTAGGAGATCAAGGAACCGAGAATAATTTGCTTGAGAATCTAACTGTCTATAAAAATCTCAATATTCTTTCTATTAGAATGGAATCCCAACTTTTGCAAGGCGGTCAGTATAAATTAAGGCCAGATGTTTCTCAAGATGTTTTCCGGCTGCAAAATACCCGCGTCTCAGCAAATATCGTGCCGAGTAATACAGTTACACGCAGCCTTGGATCCATAACGATGGACAATGATGCTTACGGAAGGTATCGGGGAGAGATCCAAATTTGCAGGAGAGACCTGGAGGCTGATCATAGAGTCAATGTGATAGGGCGAGTAATAGTTGAAGATATTCCCTTGCTGTCCCTTCTAAAACCTGGTCAATCCATAGAACTGTTGAGTGAAGGGAAAGTGAGATCGAACGATCAATGATACTGGGATAAACGGATATATTACATGAAGGCTTGTTAAAGAGGCGGCTGATGGGATTCCGGATACTGCCTTGATTTCTTTATAGGATCTATTTAGATCATTTCCATTCATTTTCACCCCTTTCATGGTACTGGATATGGAAGTGTTACTACAAGAACTTAAAGGTAAACAAGGGAGGAAGCCTAAATGATAATAAGGATATGTGTCCCAGCTGGAATCGCATTATTCTTGGTTATATCCATTCTGGGAGGGAATGCGGCTGCAACGGGATTAGAGAACGAAAATTCAGCATCGGATGTTCAGAAAATCGTTGAAAACATGACAGTTGATGAAAAAGTCGGCCAAATGCTCATGCCGGATTTTCGTAATTGGAAAAAACAAGAAGAAGTGAAGGCCACAGGGTTTATTGAAATGAACTCAGAAATTGCAAGCATTATTAAAAAATATCATCTAGGCGGTGTGATTTTGTTCGCTGAGAATGTAGTCGACACCGAACAAACGGTTCGGCTCACGGAGGGTTTGCAGATGGCAAGCCAAGACCTTCCGCTGTTCTTAACGATTGATCAGGAAGGTGGAATCGTAACCCGCCTTCAAACCGGAACGAACCTTCCAGGTAATATGGCGCTTGGTGCAACCAGAAATGAGAATTACGCTTACCAAACTGGAGAAATCATCGGGAGGGAACTGTCGTCACTTGGCATAAATGTCAATTTTGGGCCGTCTGTCGATGTCAATAATAATCCCGGAAATCCAGTTATTGGCGTTCGCTCCTTCAGTTCTGATCCGGAACTTGTATCAAAGTTGGGCATTCAAACGATAAATGGATTGCAAAATCAGAACATGATAGCAACGGCCAAGCATTTCCCTGGCCACGGAGATACAGCAGTCGATAGTCATTATGGTCTCCCTCTTGTCTCTCATGATAAAGAGCGCTTGCGTTCCATCGAGTTGGTTCCTTTCCAAAAGGCCATCGATGCTGGAGTGGATATGATGATGACTGCACATGTTCAATTCCCTGCATTCGACAACACTACGTATATCAGTAAAAAAGACGGTCAAGAAATTATGGTTCCTGCAACATTGTCACATAAGGTTATCACGGGTCTATTACGTGAAGAAATGGGTTTTGACGGTGTTGTGGTTACAGATGCTTTGAATATGAAAGCCATCGCGGACAACTTCGGACAGGAAGAAGCTGTGGTCCTTGCCCTGAAATCGGGTGTTGATATTGCATTGATGCCTGCACAAGTAAATTCGCTCCAAATGGAAAAGAATATAACCACTGTATTCAATGCAGTGAAGGCAGCAGTGGAAAGCGGCGAAATTCCTATAGCTCAAGTCAATCAATCTGTAACGAGGATACTTGAACTAAAAGTGAAAAGAGGGATTTTAAACCCTGATAAAACTCCAATCGATAAAAAGATCAAAATCGCGCTTCAAGTGGTCGGGAATGAAGATCATCTGAAAAAAGAAACGGAAATTGCGGAAGATGCCATCACACTATTAAAAAATGAAGGCAGAACTTTGCCTTTCAAACCTAAGAAAAATGAAAAAGTTTTAGTGCTTGCTCCTTTTGATGATCAAGTTGAATCAATGTCAAGGAGCATCCGCGAATTAGCTGATAAAAAGAAAATAAAGAAAGTCCAAATAACGGGTATGAGTTTTTCGGAAAAGTCATTTACAGATGAAGTGGCTAGACTTATTGATGAATCAGACTTTGTCATTACTGGTTCCTATATTGTCAAAAACGATCCGGCTGTCAATGATGGAGTGATCGATGATAGCGTTCAAGATTCTTCGAAGTGGGCAACAGCCTTCCCAAGAGCGGTCATGAATCATGCTAAGAAGCAAGATAAAGAATTTGTTTTAATGAGTTTAAGAAACCCTTATGATGTTGCAAATTTTGAAGAAGCGAAAGCGGTGCTTGCTGTTTACGGATTTAAAGGGTATTCGAATGGGCGTTATAGACAGCCAAATATTCCGGCAGGCATCTCGACGATTTTTGGAGGATCAAAACCTAAAGGAACTTTGCCGGTCGATATACCATCAGTGACTAAACCCTCTGAAAGCCTTTATAAACTTGGATATGGATTAGATATTAAATCAGGAAAACCCATTAAACAATAGAGGGGGAAATAATTTGAAACGAATGATTATATTATTTACCATTTGCCTGTTTGCTTTCGGCATCGTTTCCTCAAAAAGTGTGACGGCTGTTAAGGAGAAGAAAAATCAAAAGGTCAGTCCCGGAATTGAAGTCCTTTTAAAAGAAGAAAAGAACGTGTTAAGAGGAAAGAAAGTGGGGCTAATTACGAATCCAACTGGCATCGATTCTAAATTAACCAGCATTGTCGATCTACTACATGACGATCCGGATATTAATTTGACTGCGTTATTTGGTCCCGAACATGGAGTGCGCGGAGATGCGCAAGCTGGTGCTAGTGTTGAATATTATATTGATGAAAAAACAGGTTTGCCCGTCTATAGCTTATATGGTAAAACGAAAAAACCGACACCTGAAATGTTAAAAGATGTTGAGGTCCTTGTCTTTGATATTCAGGATGTCGGAACACGCTATTACACTTATATCTACACGATGGCTTATGCAATGGAAGCAGCAAGAGAAAATGATATTCCCATTATCGTGCTGGACCGGCCGAACCCACAAGGAGGGGAATCGGTAGATGGACCTGTACTTGAACCAGAATTCTCATCGTTTGTTGGTATGTACCCAATTCCTCTTAAACATGGGATGACAGTTGGTGAACTCGCGACTTTGTTCAATAAGGAGTTTAAAATTGGAGCCGATCTAAAGGTCATCAAGATGAGAGGCTGGAAACGAGATATGGATTATGACGATACTGGGCTTCCTTTTGTCTTGCCGTCACCGAACATGCCGACCGTATCCACATCATTCGTATACCCCGCTACAGGATTGATCGAAGGAACGAATGTCTCGGAAGGCAGAGGGACGACTAAACCATTCGAACTGATTGGTGCTCCCTATATAAACAGCGATGAACTTGCTGGGAAATTAAATGCATTACGGTTACCTGGCGTAAAATTCAGGGCTGCCTCTTTTACACCTACGTTTTCAAAGCATGCGGGTAAACTCAGTCATGGAGTCGAAATTTATGTAACGGATAGAGCGGAATTCAAGGCTGTTCCTACTGGACTTCATATCATCAAGACCATCCATGATCTATACCCAGATGATTTCGAATTCCTTGCAGCCAACAATTTCAACCTATTGATTGGCAATGGCTGGGTAAAGTCAAGGATTGAAGAAGGTTCATCAGTAGATGAAATCATGAAAGAATATCAAGTAAAGCAGGATGCTTTTAAAAAGGTTCGCAAAAATTACTTGCTCTATAAATAAAAGTGAAAGAAAAGTCCGGTTGGACTTTTCTTTTTTTATTAACTTTCGATGGAGGAGTAAATCGCTAAGACTTTATTCCTGAATATAGCCAAATTTAAAAATGAAATGAAGTTCTAAAATGGAAGGAACCGTTGTCTAATAGAATATAGGGTTTGCCCTAAATCAGTAATTGTCAGGAGGAAAGCGAGATGAAAAAATATCTTCAAAAAATTGGACGTTCCTTGATGCTGCCAGTAGCCGTATTGCCGGCAGCCGCCATTTTAATGGGGATCGGTTATTGGATAGATCCAGCAGGATGGGGAGCCGGAAGTCCGTTAGCAGCTTTCTTAATAAAAGCAGGTTCTTCGATCATTGACAATATGGCTATCTTGTTTGCTGTAGGGGTAGCGTTGGGGATGTCGAAAGGAAAAGATGGGGCCGCTGCTTTGAGCGGGCTGGTAGCCTATCTGGTCATAACGACATTGCTTTCCACGGACTCGGTAGCGATGCTTCAGGGAATTGATGCAAAAGATGTAAATCCAGCATTTGAGAAAATAGAAAATGCATTTGTCGGAATTCTCTCAGGGCTTGTAGCTGCAGCTATGTATAATCGGTTCAGTAAGGTCGAGCTGCCGGATGCACTCGCTTTCTTTAGCGGTAAACGACTTGTCCCCATCCTTACTGCTGTTGCCATGTTACTGGTTTCCCTTATATTATTCTTCGTATGGCCACTCATCTACTCCTGGTTAGTTATATTTGGAGAAGGAATAAGTGAAATGGGTGCTGCAGGAGCAGGACTCTATGGATTCTTCAATAGGCTGTTGATACCAACAGGTTTACATCATGCGTTAAACTCCGTTTTCTGGTTCGATGTAATAGGACTTAATGATATCGGCAATTTCTGGGCTGGAACAGGAATAAAAGGAACCACAGGCATGTACCAAGCCGGATTCTTTCCCGTCATGATGTTCGGTTTGCCAGCTGCGGCTCTTGCCATGTACCATTCGGCAAAATCCCAGAAGAAAAAACAAGTGGCATCATTAATGCTCGCTGCAGGTTTCGCTTCGTTTTTTACAGGTGTTACTGAACCATTGGAATTTGCTTTCATGTTTGTCGCACCTGCCCTTTTTGTGGTGCATGCCTTATTAACCGGAATTTCGTTAGCTATAGCTGCGACCTTCCAATGGACAGCAGGGTTTGGTTTTAGTGCAGGATTCATTGACTTTGTTTTAAGTTCAAGATTGCCATTGGCAAATGAACCTTATATGCTCCTTCTTCAAGGACTGGTTTTCGCCGTTATCTACTATTTCTTATTCCGCTTCTTGATAATAAGGTTTAATTTAATGACTCCCGGTAGAGAAGATGATACAGAAGATGAGCTTGATGGTGGAGGAGCGAGTGCACAAGCAGACAGCAGTCTAGACGGGTCTAATAAGAGTAAATTCTTTGGGATGGCCTCTGCAATTTATGAGGGGCTGGGCGGAGACGCTAACGTAACAACTGTAGATAACTGCGTTACCCGTTTAAGAGTTGAAGTGGAGAGTATGGGAGCTGTCGATCAGAATAAAATCAAATCAACAGGGGTTGCAGGAATTAATATCGTTGGTCCCCAAAGCATTCAAGTCATCGTAGGGACACAGGTGCAATTCATAGCCGATGAAATTGAAAAGATCCGACGGCAATAGAGAACCGAAACTGTTATTTTGCTCTCCAATTCCCTTCTTTAATGCAACTATTGATTTACTCTAATCTACGGTCAGTATTGTTCCTTCTCATCTTTTCTGATCGTAGAGATTTTTATGAAAAAGTACCGTTTTAAACGTACCAATAAATCGATTTTCATTTAATCGATTCCTAATATAGTAAATATACCTTTATACACTTTGCCCTTAAATTAGAATAAAACGAATCGATGTTCTATAATATATTAGGGGTATTGTATTAAAGGATTTGCCATGAGGCTTGGAGAATTAGTAATGAAGATCGTCCCTCATGCAATTGAATGGTTAGGATTTCATCGAAAATTAATGTTTTAGCTGCATACATACACGTCACCGCTAAAAACACGATCGTCTAGGGTATTAAGTTTTTGGCAAAGGAAATCTTTTGAATTTTTACTAGTATAGGAGAGGTTCCGGTCATGTATAAACCAAAAACCAAAGAAACTGACAGCAGTGTCACTGAGTTCATTGAGAAAGTCGATAATCTAAAAAAACGTGAAGACGCATATAAATTATTAGATATTTTTACCGAAACGACAGGTTTTGAGGCAAAGATGTGGGGACCGAGCATCATTGGTTTCGGTACCTATCATTATAAATATGAATCTGGTCACGAAGGTGATGCCCCTCTAGTTGGCTTTTCACCTCGTAAAGCAAAAATCAGTCTATATTTTACTCCGGGCGACAAAAGAAGGGTAGAATTGTTACAGGCATTTGGAAAACACACCACCGGAAAAGGATGTGTATACATCAATAAAGTGGCAGATATCGAAATTAATGTTTTGAAAGAATTGATTAATCAGTCTGTAAAGTTTTTGAGAGAAACATATCCGGACAAATGATGAAAAATAAAGCATAAAATCAGTTTTATGATTGTATCAGAGGAACAAGAAAGCGAGAGGGAACGAATGAGAAAAATTAAAGTCGGTATAGTTGGGTATGGATTGTCAGGGGCTACATTTCATGCGCCATTACTAAGTGTTTTAGGGGAATTTCAAATAACGAAAGTAGTCAGCTCCAAAAAGGAAAAAGTCCAAAAAGATTTGAAGGATGTGGAGGTGGTAAGCAGCTTAGAGGATATTCTTGAAGATGCGTCCATCGATTTGGCTGTTATTACGACACCGAGTGGTTTACATTATGAAATGGCCAAGCAAAGCTTGTTAGCCGGGAAGCATGTCATCCTGGAAAAGCCGATGGTAGTGGAAGCTTGGGAGGCAGAGGAGCTCATTAAGATTGGCGTGGAAAAGAATCTGCTATTAAGCGTCTATCATAACCGGAGATGGGATAATGACTTTTTGACGGTTAAAAAACTTATTGATGATGGAGTGCTTGGGGAAATCAATACATACCAGGTCCATTATGATCGATTCAGGCCGGTGGTCAGGGATAGATGGAGGGAAAAATCAGGGCCAGGAACAGGTATGCTATTTGATTTAGGATCACATCTGATCGATCAAGCCTTGTATTTGTTTGGGTTGCCGCAATTCGTTTGGGCAGATGTATTTTCGCAAAAAGAGAATGCCCAAACGGATGATTATTTCCATGTGATATTAGGATATGAAAAGCTGAGAGTGATATTGCATTCAGGCTCGATCGTACCGGTTAATGGACCGCGGTTTCAAGTGCATGGAAGTAAAGGATCATTTATCAAGAACGGTCTTGATTGCCAAGAGGCGGCGTTGAGTGAGGGGAAAAAACCGTTGGATGGCTCTTGGGGTTCAGATGATCCTGAGTTTTATGGCAAGCTGGTTACCGTTGAAGGTGAAAATGAGACACATGAAACCATTGAAACTCTGCATGGTTCTTATTTAACGTATTACCAGGCAGTTGCCGATAGTATATTGAACGGGAAAAAAGCTCCAGTCACTGCTCAGGAGGGGCTATCGGTCATTAAAATCATTGATGCGGCTTTCGAAAGCAGTAAGGGGAAGAAAGCGGTTTTTATTAGATGAAATCCATTTGCCCCTTATAACAATATGAAATGAGAAGAACGGAATGATAAGCGGCCTAATTCCCTTCCAAGCGGAAAAAGGCCGCTTTTTATTATGGTCAAATGCCTTATTTCCTGGTTTATTAGGGAAATCAAACCTATATATATCGCATATACTCGTGAATTCGAGCTTTCCAGAAGATTTTGAGCTGTTTACGCACGAAATTGGAGCAAATACTTGAAGAGATTGAAGCGTTACTCGTGAGATTCGTGCATTTACTCGTGAAATTGGAGCAAATACTCGTGAGATTCGTGCATTTACTCGTGAATTCGAAGCAAATACTCGTGAATATTTATTAAGGATATAAAAATCATAACGAAAACCCCGAATAGCGGCAGCTACTCGGGGTTTTTGTTAAATGAATAAAATTGATAGTACCTTCTTCAGGTCTAGGATAATGCCTTTGCATGAAGAGATCGCTTTTGCCAAGCCATAGTGATCATCAAAGTGATGAATAAGAGGAAAAGGCCCAACATGAACGGATAGGTAATGTGCACATCATACATCATTCCGGCAAGTGTGGGTCCGAGCACATTTCCGATGCTCATATACGCATTATTCATACCCATTGCAAAGCCCTGCTCATTTCCTGCCATCTTGGAAATCAGTGTGTTAAGAACTGGACGTAAGATGGAGGTGGAAAGGAAGATGATAAGTGAGATTAAAAAGAAAATCAGGTAACTTGAAGCAAAAAGTGATAGGAGGAAACCGATGGCTGCAACACTGATAAAGATATTCAGCACATTCACTTCCCCAAAACGGCGTACAATCCGGTCGACGACAAACAATTGTACAATTACACTGACGATACCTGTGGCTGTAACCATTACGGCGATGTCCTTAGGACTTGAATTGAATTGATTATCAAGATAAAGCCCAATTACAGACTCATATGCCATTAAACCAAAGCTCATTACAAGTGTAATGATGAGTGGGATGAAATAGGGCATTTTCACGGATAGGGCAATCTTCCGAACCATCGTTTCAGATTTTGCATCCATGGGTTGAGTAACTTGTGCCGTTTCGCTTTCTTTTAAAACAAAAATGGAAAATACCACTGCTGACAGGGATACAAGCGCGGAAATCAAAAAGGGAAACTTCAAGCCAAAGTCAGCTAGAAATCCTCCAATTCCCGGACCGACTACAATACCTAGGGACATGGCGGCAGATACTAAACTATTGCCCTTAGCGCGCTGATCAAATGTGGTGATATCAGCTACATAAGCAAATATTGCCGGTATAAGCAATGCGGCACCGATCCCGCCGATGATACGCGAAGCATATAATAACCAAATGGAATTGACTGCATAAAAAATAAACATGGATAATGTCAAACCGACCAACCCATAAATAATCATTTTTCTGCGCCCAAATTGGTCTGTCCATTTTCCGGCAATTGGTGAAAAGATAAGTTGTGCACCTGCGAAAATGGCAATCATTAGGCCAGCGGCGGTACCGCCTTGATTAATGGAGGCCAGGTATGCTGGTAAAATGGGAATGATGATACCGAAACTTCCTATTGCTATAAACATATTGATCATTAGGATAATGATCTTTTTACGTTGCTCTGCTGACATGTACAGCCTCTCTCTCTCTTTATTGATCAATAACCATTTTAATTCGTATGGTTAATTTTTTGATACGTTAATTATGTTATAGTTTTAGATGGATAGTTGTCAATAAGAAAGGATTGTCAAACATGCATTCAGGTGAATTGTACAATTTACATATAGAAATCAAAGAACTAAGCAGTCTCTCACAGGAATTGGTGGAACCGTTATTGGTTAAATATGATTTAACCTCAGTACAGTATCGGGCATTGCAATTAATAGTCTTCAATGAATCCATGGCCGTTAAATATGTTTCGAATCATTTGAAGATCAAACCTGCAGCAGGAACTGCGCTAATTGACCGGCTCGAACGGAAGAAATTGATTGAGAGGGTACACAGTGAGGATGATCGGCGGGTCGTTTTTATCCAATCAACCGAAAGTGGAAGGGAAACCTATCATTCCATCAATAAGTGTTTCGCCAAAATCTTTCGTGACTTTTATAGCGTCTTAAATGAAGAGGAAACGGAACGGCTTAAACAAATAGTGGGAAAACTGACCGAACACGTGACATCTCGCATAGAGAATAAAATATAGTTTCCTGGCATGTACAGGTTCCATTACATATAGAAAGAAAGGCACTATATTAATTTTCATTTTGGTCTTTTTTGAAAAATACGTATTAAAGCAGTGAATTTCAGTATAGCTTCACTGCTTTTAGGTAGTTAATTATCAGAATAATCAATTAATTTTCGAGAGTTTCTTTTGGGTTTATAAAATGACAGCATTGAAAATAAGATCTTCTTCAGAAAAAAATAGCGGGCATTCATTTACTTTGTAACAATTCGTTTTAATTTTAAGGACTTATTGGGCATCCCCTTAATTGATCACTCTATATAAGTAGATTTGCAATGGATAAATAATGAATGATTTTTTTTAAAAAGTGAAATTAAACATTATAACGTTATATTGATTAGTTCATGGAAATGTGATAATCTATTTCTGTAAGAAAATTAAATGAATTCTCACAATTGAGCAACCTTATACAAAGTTACTTGCAATCGATAGGATGTACCGAAAAGGATGAGGGAAATGACAGGTAGTTTAATTCTGAAAAATGTAAAGATGTTAGACGGAAATGCAGCAGATATCATACTGGAAAATGGGATGATTAAAGAAATCGCTTTGCCCGGAACTGCATCTGGAGATGAAATAATAGATTATGATCACAAAGTTTTTGTTTCCAGCGGATGGATTGATATGCATGTACATGCATTCCCGGAATTCGATCCTTATGGTGATGAGGTTGATGAGATTGGATATAAAACTGGTGTAACAACGGTCATTGATGCGGGAAGCACGGGGGCAGATAGGATATCTGATCTCGTTAACAGCTATGAAAATTCCAAAACAAATGTTTTCGCCTTTCTGAATATTTCGCGGATTGGCTTGAAAAGGATTGATGAGTTATCGGATATTTCATGGCTGGACGAAGGGGAATTAAGGAATGCAATCTCCAAGTACGGGGATTTTGTCGTTGGACTTAAAGCGAGAATAAGTAAAAGTGTGGTTGGTCCAAATGGTATCGAGCCATTAAAAGTCGCTAGGAAGTTCTCGGCTGAAACTGGTTTACCATTAATGGTCCATATCGGTTCAGGGCCGCCTGATATTAAAGAAGTCCTTGAATTACTTGAGGAAAAGGACATTATTACACATTTCTTAAATGGTAAAGCGAATAATTTATTTGATGAAAGAGAAGAACCGCTGCCTGAGTTCAGTAAGGCGATTGAACGTGGTGTCCATTTGGATGTAGGTCATGGAACGGCAAGCTTTTCTTTTAAAACTGCAGAAATGGCGAAAAAGCGGGGAATACGCTTCAATACGATCAGTACGGATATATATCGGAAAAACAGAGAGAATGGGCCAGTTTTTAATATGGCAAATGTGCTTACAAAATTTTTGTATCTGGGTTATCCATTAAAGGAAGTAATAGAAGCCGTTACGGTCAATGCAGCAGCTTGGTTGCATAAACCCGAGCTTGGCAGGATTTCAGCTGGGGATATTGCGAACTTAACCTTATTCTCGATCAAGAATGAGCCGACCCTTTTAATTGATTCCGAAGGAGAAAAACGGATGGCAGAAAAAAGAGTTGTCGTTAAAGGAGTGGTTATAAATGGAGAATTCATTGAATGCTAAATACGGTTTGAAAAGAGTCATCAATGCAAGCGGAAGAATGAGCATATTGGGGGTTTCTGCCCCAACTGACACAGTGATGGATGCGATGAAAAAAGGTGGGCAAAATTATGTTGAGATTTCTGATTTAGTCGATAAGTCAGGCCAGCATATAGCGAATTTGCTTCATTCTGAAGCAGCTGTCGTCGTAAACTCAGCATCAAGTGGAATTGCGCTTTCAGTAGCGGCGATCGTTACTGAAGGAAATAGAAGGAAAAGCGAAAGGCTTCATCAAGATCTCATTCAAAAGAATGAAATCATCATGCTGAAAGGTCATAACGTACAGTATGGTGCACCGGTTGAAACCATGATTTACCTGGGTGGCGGAAAATTGGTTGAAGTTGGGTATGCAAACGAAGGGAACGCAGAACATATTGCGGATGCCATAAATGAAAATACTTCCGCCATTTTATACGTGAAATCGCATCATGCTGTTCAGAAAAATATGATATCAGTCGAAGAAGCATGGGAAGTGGCCAAAATGAATAATATCCCTCTGATTGTCGATGCAGCAGCGGAGGAGGATTTGGAAAAATATGTACAGTTCTCCGACTTGGCGATATATAGTGGATCAAAAGCCATTGAAGGACCCACATCCGGTATCGTTGCGGGCAGAAAAAAGTATATCGAATGGGTAAAGGTTCAATTGCACTGCATCGGCAGGAGCATGAAGGTCGGTAAGGAAACCAGCTTTGGGCTGCTTCAGGCATTGGATGAGTATTTTGTCAAACAGGATAATAGTGAAAAAGAGAAAGCTAGTTTACAAGTTCTCAAAACACTTGACTCAATTGATGGCGTAAAAGTAACGATCGTTCAGGATGAAGCCGGACGTGCCATATATAGAGCACGTATTTCCATTGATTCTTTAATAACGGAAACAACGGCGAAGGAAGTGAACGAGCAGCTCAGAAATGGGGAAATCGCCATTTACACACGTGATTATGGGATACGGCAAGGCTTTTTCGATATAGACCCGCGTCCATTGCAAGGTGATGATATACATGTCATTGAAGCACAATTAAGAACCATATTAGGAGGAAAACAAGGATGACAAACATAAACAAACGGTTATTGAATGATCGTGTAGCCTTAAATGTACTTGCAAATAGTGTAGAAAATGCAGTGGAAGTCTTTGAAGCAGCGGAAGGCCATGTATTGGTTGGTGTACTCTCAAAGGATTATCCAACTGTCGAAGCTGGTGTTACAGCAATGAAAGAATACGGGGAAGCCATTGATGAGGCCGTTTCAATAGGATTGGGCGCGGGCGATAATAGACAGGCAGCGGTTGTCGCAGAAATAGCAAAATACTATCCAGGCAGTCATATTAACCAGGTTTTTCCTGCTGTTGGTGCTACAAGGGCCAATTTAGGTGAGAAGGATAGCTGGATAAATTCACTTGTATCTCCAACTGGGAAAGTAGGTTATGTGAATATTTCCACTGGTCCAGTAAGTGCAGGTGCAAGTGAAACTGCCATTGTGCCTATCAAAGCTGCCATTGCGCTTGTACGCGATATGGGAGGAAATGCTTTGAAATACTTCCCGATGAAAGGCCTGAAGCATGAAGATGAATATCGTGCTGTGGCAAAAGCTTGTGGTGAAGAGGGATTTGCTTTGGAACCAACAGGTGGAATCGATTTAAATAATTTCGAGACCATACTAGAAATCGCATTAGAAGCAAAAGTGCCTAAAGTCATTCCACATGTATATTCTTCCATAATCGATGAAGAGACTGGAAAAACGAATGGGGAGGATGTACGGAAATTATTGGCCATAACAAAAAAATTGGTTGAAAAATATGCCTAAAAGGATTGTGGCATTCGGGGAAGTAATGATGCGTTTGCAGGTACCAGGGCATGAATTGCTATCACAGGCCAACACTCTGAAATACTCCTTTTCAGGCACGGGAGTAAACGTTGCTTCTGCGATGACAAAGCTAGGACATGATGGGTATCTTGTGACAAAGTTACCGGATAACCCCCTTGGGGATTCCGCGATTTCATCTTTGCAACGCTTAGGAATTGGAAGGGACTTCATCTCTAGAGGTGGAAAATACTTGGGGATGTATTTTTTGGAAAATGGTTTTGGACAGCGGGCTAGCCGTGTCACATATTCCAATCGACTGGAAAGCAGTTTTAATACAGCCTCCTTATCCGATTATGATATGGATATGATTTCGGAAAATACGGATATCATCCATTTTTGCGGAATTACGCTTGCAATGGCGGAAACTGTACGGGAAAGTATGAAGGTGCTGGCTAGAAAAGTCAAAGAAAAAGGCGGTACAGTCTGTTTCGATTGTAACTACCGCCCCTCTTTATGGGAGGGAGGTTATGCTGACGCAAAGACTCATTATGAAGAAATGCTTTTTTTGGCTGATATCGTCATGATGAATGAGAAAGACGCCCTATATATTTTAGGAATGAAGTCTGAAGGCTCCACAAGGGAAGAACAGCTAATCGAGTTGATCCCTGAGGCGGCAAAGAAATTCAATATTCAGTCGATAGCAGGGACACATCGTTCAATCAACAGTGATAATAGCCATACGTTGAGGGGGTATATATACAAAGAAGAAACATTTTACTTTTCCGATATCCTATCATTTTCCGTATATGATAGAATAGGTTCAGGCGATGCTTACACCAGTGGAATCTTACATGGCGAATTGCTGGGATTTCCCCCAGAAAAGACAGTTCGGTTTGCGGCTGTTTCAGGAATGCTGGCATGTACTGTCGTTGGAGATACTCCTTTGGCAACCGAAAGGGAGATACTCTCGGCAATGGAAGGTGAAATGGAAGATATTAAGAGATAAAAGGCAGGAGATTAGGAATGAATGTGAACAGAAAAAATGGACCGATGTATTTACAGATAAAAGAAATAATGAAGGATCGTATTTTACATGGGGTTTATGCCATCGACACAAACATTCCCTCTGAGCCTCTTTTGGAAGAAGAATTTAACGTAAGTAAGGTCACTGTCCGTAATGCAATCAAAGAACTTGTGCAAGAGGGGTATGTTGAAAAGAAAAGCGGCAAAGGCACTAGGGTCATAGCGAATGGTTCGATTGTCAAACTTTCCAAAGGAAAGCGTTTCACAGAGCTTTTGGTGGAGGAAGGGCACTTCATTTTAAAAAAGGTGTTAAACATAAGTCATGTTGATCTTTCTTCAGGCTCTAAGTTGCATTCTTTATTTGGTGACCATTGCACAAGAATCGAACGAATATATTTATTGGACAATGAACCTTATATTTACTTTACACATTATGTTTCACTTAATTTAAACCAAGAAGAGATAAAAGAGGTCCAAATCAATTCTTTGTACAGATTTTTGGAAAATCAAAACGTCAAACTTGAAACATTCAGAGATGAGTTTGCTGTTGCCATCGCACCTGATCACATTTGCGAAACACTGAAAATCGAAAACAATAGCCCAGTATTAAAAAGGATTCGGATTTCCAGTGATGGGGACGGAAATGTAATGGAATACAGTGAAGGGTATTACAACACGGCTAAACAGAACTACATTGTGACATATAACGAGCCGGTACAATAAGCCTATTTATTGTATGGGTTGATTGTAAGCGATTTCATTAAGGGTGGGGAGAACATATGGATCTATATTTATTAGGAATCACGCTGATAGCAATCGTAATTGTTATTTTGGGGGTATCATGGTGGAAATGGCATGCATTCATAAGTTTGACTGTGGCCAGTTTATTTTTAGCGGTTTTTTCTGGACTGCCGATGGACAAGATTGTAGGAGCATATGAAACGGGTGTCGGAGCGGTCCTTGGTCACCTTATTGGAATATTGGCATTAGGGACCATCTTAGGAAAGATGATGTCCGACTCTGGAGCCGGTATGCAGGTTGCTGACTTTTTCATTAATAAATTCGGCGTGAAGAACCTGCCATGGGCCATGCTTTTATCAGGTTTCATCATAGGCATTCCGGTATTTTTCGAGGTTGGTTTAGTAATATTGCTGCCTTTGGTCATTTCCATTCGGAAATCAACCAAAGTGAACATCTTGTTAATAGGTATTCCAGTACTTGCTGGTTTATCGATTGTACATGGGCTGGTACCTCCGCATCCGGGAGCCATGACAGCTATAGGGATCTATAATGCAAACATGGGACACGTACTTCTGTACTCATTGATCATCGCTTTCCCGACTGCTGTAATTGCCGGACCTCTTTTCGCAAAATGGATTCATAAGCGGGTTATACCCGTTGGTGAACCGGAATTGATCCGGGTGGTAACAAAGTCAAGTGGATTACCAGGGACTGGAGTTTCGTTCTTCATCATCCTTTTGCCTGTATTGTTGATGGTTTTAACTGTATTGGCGCCTTATTTGCCGCTGCCGGGTTCCGTTGGAAAATTCTTGGTGTTTATCGGCAGTCCGGTGATCGCCCTATTAATCTCCTGTTTTGCAGCTTACTATTTCCTGGGCTACAGACAGGGAATGGATAAATCGCTAATTAAAAAGTTAACGGAAGAATGTTTATTGCCATTAGCCTCAATAATACTAATTATCGGTGCGGGTGGCGGGTTCAAGCAAATTTTAATTGATAGTGGCGTAGGGACCGCAATTGCTTCCATGTCTGAAGAAATATCATTATCACCAATCGTCCTTGCATTCCTGGTGGCCGGATTGATTCGGATTGCCACAGGTTCTGCAACAGTCGCTTTGACCACGGCAGCAGGAATTGTTTCACCGGTGGTTGCAAATATGACGGGTGTAAATCTAGAATTACTTGTAATTGCAACTGGGGCAGGCTCACTTATGTTTTCCCATGTTAATGACGCCGGTTTCTGGTTAGTAAAAGAATATATGGGATTGACCGTAAAAGAAACGTTCAAAACATGGACAGTCATGGAAACCTTACTTTCTTTCGTGGCATTCGGTTTGGTTTTAATTTTGGATATATTCATATAGTCAACAAAGGAAATTCTGTGATTGCAGAATAAGTAGTCTTTACCTCCGTAATATGTCTTGGGGTGACATATTACGGAGGCTTTTATTTATGGAAAACATTCGGGATGGGATGGGGATATAGCCTTTCTTAGTAAAGAAAAGGGGTGAAAATAGCTGACTTAGTCCCTAAAGATAGGTCGATGCAACAGGGCAGAAACAAATTTCAAATCTATGTGTCAGAAGTGTTCCTTTCATCCAGAAGATGTTTGTTTTGCTCCTCGAAGATATAATTCCTGACAGAGACTCCTATATTGAAAGATTGACAGCTTCCCGTTTACATATTCCTTCTGAATATAATCCAATAATTCATTGGCATGATTGGGCTTTTGACGTTTTTCCTGAATATAATGGAGTATTAAAACTTCAATATTCACGCACTCACCTTACTTGACAAGTATTTTTATCATTAACAATATAACATGGGTTACCGAGTGATTGTCATTTTTTGAATATTTTAACTATCGACATTTTTATACAAAAAAAAGGACAAGACATTCAGAGTGAATTTAGATTATGCTCTCCTCATCTAGTTTTAGCGTTTTTTTAAAATGCTGTTTTCCAACTCTTGCTGTATAACAGAGATAATTAGGATTACATAAATGAAGTTATATAATCTTTAATGCTTATTATAGGATATGCTCGTTCACTCAGAATTGTTTTCAAGTGTACTTCAAAATAATAACCAGGAAAAGGGTGGGTCCACTTTAATAGTTATCCGCCATTTTAAGAAGTTTGAACTAGTGATCCATGCTAATTAAGAACGGGGCATGACTTTACTGCGTGCTCCTTTTGGTCGCGATCTGTTCTATTAAGTGATGACTAAATGATAAAGCCGGTGGTATTGAGCAGGACTTTCTTGGAAATAAAACGGTTTTATGCTTCAGTTGTGGAAGACCAGGAAGAACCCGAAGGTCGACTATCCAAACAATTGATCCAGGAATGATGCACTTACTAATGGAAGTTGGAATAAGTGAAGCTATTTTTAAGATGGATGGTGGATGGCAGCCATATTAAGATTCTGGGATATTTGAAAAAATTAGATCCATGAATTCGCAGAAGAATAGGATTGGATCAAGGAACAAGGAAAGATGCCGAGGGACAAGAGTAAAAGAACTATCTAGTAGCTACAAGGGAGTAATTGAAGGGATAATAGTACATGACTCATAGTCCGCTCAAGAAAAAACCCTTGATAATTCAAGGGTTGGATAAAGTCCATCAAAATGTAGGTCATGATTTCAAGGAACTTACGCTTCATACTTGGATCTTTTGTGCAGGCAAAGATGATAAATGCAGTTCTGCCGCTTCTCTTTTAATGGAGAATATATACGCTCCGAAACCTAAGATGGCTGTAAAAATCAGCATGGCGATCGATGTACTGAAGTCCCCGCCAGACAAGTCACGAAGCCACCCCATGATATAGCTTGAAAAGCCACCCATTATATTCGTGAATCCAATTAGACCAGCAGCCCGTCCTGCCGTTTCGGGTGTTGAGTATTTTATCATGAGCATATTACTTAAATGGAAAACACCGCCTTGACATCCCATTGCCAGTCCCATACATAGCCCGGCCATAATAGGGTTGGGGATGAAGACCGCAACAGTTAAAAAGACAGCAGTCAATGAAAATAGAATCGAGGCCATCAAACTTGGACGCCTGGTTTTGTCCGCCAGAAAGCCGCAGGCCAAGACAAATCCTAAAGCAAATAGCCAGGAAAGCGAAGTGATGCTCGACATCCCTTCCTTTTCGAATCCTTTTGCTTCAATTAGATAGGTAGGGAGCCAAATGCTGATTCCGAAAAAAAGGAAGGAGCATACGAGCATACCGAACCATACAATCCAGAAACGATAATCCTGAGCGAAACTCTTTTTCTCTGAAGGGGCAATTTCTTTCCCTTCATCTTCCGATTGGCGAATGAAGGCCAATTCATCCTTACTTATACGGGGGTGCTCTTCTGGTGTATTCCTTGTCATAAAGATGAACATCGGGATATTAATAAATAAGTTGAAGGCCGCAAGCATAAAGAAAGCTGCTTGCCAGTGGAGTAAAGATATCACGAGCACCAAAACAATGGCTCCAGTTGCCGGACCTAAATAGTTTCCGGTAAGCCATGATGCCTGGGCCCTCCCCAATTCGCGTTTATTAAACCAGTTAGAAATCATTTTTCCGGAAACTGGAATCATCATCCCTTCGCCAAAACCAAGAATGACCCTGCTTATTAAAAACATTTCATATGAATTTGCGAAGCCTGACATAATCATGGTAAGTGTCCATACGAATAGTCCGGCGATGGCTGTTTTTCGGGCCCCTAATTTATCAATGATGAAGCCCCAAAAAAGATTTGAAACTCCATAAGCTATGGTGAATACAAAGGAAAGAAGACCGATCTTTGCATTTTTGTCATCGCCTGTCATTCCGAGTGCATTCAAGAATTCTGGATCTGTTTGAATGATGGAAATGCCAACCTTATCAATTTGTCCGAAAAACCAAAAGAAAAAAATTGGAACGGCAATATACAACCATCTTTTTTGCCCATTTAACATAATACCATCTCCTTGTCGCTTTTTAGCATTGCAAAAACACTTACCATTGAGAATAGGTGGACTAAGGTTTTCCTTTAGATAGGCACTAGTTTCGATTTCCCCATTTACGAGCTGCATCCCGCCTTTCTTTAAAATACTGAGAGATAGATAAGTAATGGTAATGTTTTGTAAGTAAAACAAAGTTTTACTTTATTAACGATAAAATAAATAGAATTGATTGTCAATTTAATATTTTGATAATTTAATATTTTTAGAATAAATAAATATATTGTCATTTTTAACTTCTTCCATTGTGTTTTTTTATGTTTAAAATCGAACTACAATGGCATTCCTTTTTGCGTTGTGAGGGGAATCATACAAGGGAATGAGCTAAATGGCCTTTATTAAGGACTTAAAAGGGGGAGTGGATTTGATCTTTTGTGTCAAAAGAAGTAATTAATATCAAATTATTAAAAATTCTGACTTGTTGATATTGAATTTAAAATCAGGAAAATCTATAATTCACTTATATTGTTTTGCATATGAAATACTTATTATGGAAAATATTTATGGATTAAAATTCTTTAATTGTTCTTACCTGCATATTTGGATATATTTTGTTGATCGATATGTCTTCGATAATATGCCAATTAAGTTAGGCCTCCCAAATAGTTTTAAATGTGTAATTATGCTTTAATTGACAAATAAACACTTAAATTATTTATTCAAAGGATTGTGAGGTTGAAAAGGATGCCAATTAGCCAATTAAAAGAATTCTCGATTCATTATCTGGAATCGGGAGAAGGCAAAGCGCTTGTTATCCTGCATGGTTTGGGAAATAATTCTCAGTCATGGAGAAAACAGCTCTGTCAGATGAATGAAGAATTTAGGGTAATTGCCTGGGATGCGCCAGGGTACGGTGAAAGTTCCGATCCAAAAGAGGAATTTCAAGATTTTTCTCAATTTGCAGATGTATTGAAAGAATTCCTTGAGAGTCTTGGTTTGCAATCGGTATACCTGCTCGGTCATTCGATGGGCTCGGCTATCGCACTCGATTTTACTAGCCGTTTCCCCGAGATGGTCGAGGCGCTGATTATATCTGATGCGACTCGCGGGGCAGCTGGTGTTAGCCAGGAAGAAAATAAACGGAAACTTCAGAATAGATTGCACTCCATCAATACGTTAAATCCGGGTGAACTGGCAAAGAAAAGGGTCAAAGCGCTAATGTCGCCAAATGCTTCTGTTGAGTTAGTTAAGGAAGCAGAACGCATCATGTCGCAAGTGCGCCCGGCTGGATACCGGTCTGTTTCCTTCTCTTTATCAAATTTAAACCAAATGGAAATCCTTTCTTCTATATCCGTTCCGACCTTGGTCATATGCGGTGAACTGGATCAGGTCACACCGGTTAGTGAATCGAGAATTTTTCATGAATTGATTCCTAATTCCGAATTTGCCATCGTACCGAATACCGGCCATTTATGTTATCAGGAAGATCCAGGGGTGTTCAATGAATATGTTACGGATTTTTTACAGAGACAACAGGTAGAGCAAAGTTGAAGTATGCATGAAAAAAATATACATCAACTTAATTTGCAGTAAAAGTTGTAAATACTGCAAGTTCCTTCTAGGTAAGAGTTGAGGTGAGAAAGCTTAATAAAATGGTTTATAACTCTTAGAGAATTGAGATATACAACGGGGGGAATACTCGAATGGAAAGCGAAGAAAAAGATAAAGAGAAATATAGTGCTAATTCATTGGTAAGAGGGTTGGAAATCATTAAGCTCTTTAATGAATTACAGCCGAGTTTGTCTCTTTCAGAAATTGCAAAACAACTGGGAGTAAGCCGAACGGTGCCATATCGTTTATTATTCACCTTACAAAATATTGGTTATCTGTCTCAGGATGAGCATACCAAACGTTATAGTTTAACACCAAAGGTTCTTGAATTGGGCTTCAGCTATTTGAATAGTTTGAAATTCCAGGAAATAGTCCAACCTTATATGGAGACCCTGCGTGATGAAATCGGAGCCTCCTGCCACCTGTCCATTTTGGATGGATTGGAAGTTGTTTATGTTGGCAGTGCCCCGATCAGAGGGGTATCTGCTGTCAATGTGAACATAGGGTTGCGGCTGCCAGCACATGCTTTGGCCAATGGAAAATTACTTTTGGCATATCAACCAAAAGAAATGCTCATGCAAATGTTCAAAATCTCAAACCTCACTCCTTATACAGACAAAACACTTACCGCGCCGGGTGAGTTTCAAAAACAGTTGGAATCGATTCGGCAAAATGGTTATTCGATGACAAGCGGGGAATTCCACCCTGGCATCCGATCTGTTGCCGCTCCGATTTTTGACCGGACTGGAAAAGTATTGGCAGCCTTGAATGTCGTTGCAACAGAGTCGGCTTATCAGGAAGATTTCATCGATAAAATCGCCTTGCCGAAACTGCTGGAGGTTTCTCGGCAGTTATCCCTTTATATGGGGTATAGTGGGGTTATGTCGTTTCAACATGATGATGTGTGAACATGCTTTTAGTGCCAATCTAATAAAAAAGATAATCTCTTTCGAAAGTGTGGATATCCCAAATCTAGGGTGTCCGCACTTTTTTGCGTTAAGAAAAAGAAATATTTGGTTAAATCGTTCCAAGTTATCGTAAAAGAATAAATTGTTTGGATTATAAAAATAGTTTCAAATATTCTAAAAATTAATTGACAATGAAAAGGTTTCATTTTAGAATTAATTCATAGATGAAACACTGTTTTACCAATGAAACATAATGTAATTTAGAAACAACAAATAAGGGAGGATTTTTAAAATGACAAAAGAAATTTTTTCAGTGAAAGATTTTGAAAAAAAATATGTTGCCCGATTGAAAGACCGTACGCTTGATTGGGATGTCTTGAAGTTCCAAGAAGAAATCGATCCAGCTTATAGACGTGCACAAATGAGATATATAGGACGAGGTGCCACTGCAAATAACGATACAAATGTAATTGCAGGTGAACATTTCACTCTAAGTACAATGGTTCTACCGCCGGGATGTATCGGGCCTTTGCATCTTCACGATGATGTTGAAGAAGTGTTTTTCATTCTTGAGGGTGAAGTCACGGCGTTAATTCAAGAGGATAGCTACAGCGAAGTGCATGAAATTAAACTAAGTGCGAGAGACTGCATCAGCAGTCCGCCAGGGGTTTATCGGGGAATTAGGAATGACGGGGATGTTGAGGCGCGCATGCTCGTAATGCTAGGGGCAGTGAAGCCTAACTTGCCAACATATCCTGAAGGCAGTGAACTGGAAGAACTGCGGAAACAACGCTCAAAAGAAAGAGAAGCCATCATTAAAGACTGATCATTTAGCCGAAAAGGGCACCTGCATTATGGAAATTAATGAGGCGCCCTTTTCGATTAGATTGTTAGATGTGGTCAATGCAAATCTTCTAAAAAGCAATCTAATTTATGGGAGGTATAAAAAGGATGCTTGGGATTACTCATTTACGGCATATTAGCATGATTACTCCGAATTTCGACGATCAAGCAGAGTTTTATGAAAAGGTTTGGGGACTGGATAGGGTGGATGCTCCGGAAGAGGAGAATACGGTTTATTTTCGGGGTGCAGGACCGGAACATCATATTTTAAGCCTTCATAGGGGAGAAAAACGTGGTTTGCATCATATATCTTTCGGCATGGTCGATAAAAATGCAGTGGATCGTTCAGCGGGGATATTACAATCGAAGGGCGTTAGAATTATTGAACCACCTGGCTATTTGGATGAAGCAGGTGCTGGTTATGGATTACGGTTTATTGATCCGGAAAACCGCGTGATTGAGCTTTCGGCTTGGGTTGAAGTTCAAACGTCAATTTGGAACAAGAAAAATGTTGATCCAGTGAAACTGAATCATGTTGTAATGAATACGAAGAACTTAGATATGATCGTTGAGTTTTATACAGATGTACTTGGTTTTAAAGTTACCGATTGGAGTGAGCATCAAATGTCATTTCTGCGATGCAACAGGAAGCATCACTCCATTGCCTTTAATCAAGATGAACATGCGTCAATCAATCATATCGCATACGAAGTCGATTCAGTGGATGAACTGATGCGCGGCATAAGCAATGTGCGAAAAGCGGGATTGTCAGAACTTTGGGGACCTGGACGTCATGGACCTGGAGACAATATTTTTTGTTATTTCCAAGACCCAGGCGGTTTTGTTATGGAGTATACATGTTATCTGGAAACGATTGAAGATGAATCGGAGTGGAGAGCACGTGTATGGAAACGTGTACCACATCTAATGGATCAATGGGGGATTGCAGGGCCGCCGAAACCGGAAGCCCGCAAAGCAATGGGAGGAGAACCCGATCCGGGCTGGGTGAATTCTGTTATAGATGATTCAGTAACGGCCGATAAATGAGATGGACGTCCATTTCCTCCATTTCTTCTTGCACTGGATGTTATGGTTACAGTGAACGTTAACTTCTTGTTTTTTAAAGGACTGCGCTTAAGGAAAATGGTTTTAAAGGAGTGAAGAGATGGATTTAGGATTGCAAGGTAAAGTGGCTGTCATTATGGGAGGCACGTCGGGCGTAGGATTAAAAACAGCAGAAATGTTTTTAGCTGAGGGAGCGAAAGTGGCTATATGCGGCAGAAGCACAGAGCGAATGGAAAGTGCACAAAGTCAACTACTCTCATTTGGTGAGAAGGCGGATATCTTTGCATCAACCTGTGATGTCACCTCAAAATCGGATGTGGATTCTTTCATTAATGTTACGGCTGAGAGGTTTGGCGGGATCGATATATTGGTGAATGCAGCCGGTCAAAGCGTCATGGGTCACTTTTTTGACATTACGGATGAGCAGTGGGATGAACAGATTCAATTAAAATTCTTTGCCATCATATATGCCGTTCGTGCTTCGCACCCTCATTTAGTGAAAAGGGGAGGGGGGCGGATTATTAATATTAACGCAACGCTTGCTAAAGAACCTGAACGTCATATGGTAGCGACTGCAGCAGCAAGGGCTGGTCTCCTTAATTTAAGCAAAACCTTGTCCCAGGAATTGGCCTTTGACAATATATTGGTTAATTCAGTGAGTCTTGGATTGATCCGGACCGATCAATGGGAGCGAAGAAGATTGAAAAATGCGCCGGATATGGATCCGGAAGAATATTACGGGGAACTTGCGAAAAAACGGAATATCCCTCTCGGCCGCGTAGGGGAAGCGGAAGAAGTGGCCAGTGTCATTGTTTTCCTTGCTTCAGACAAAGCAAGTTATGTAGCGGGTTCGACAATTGAGACGGCAGGAGCGATCGGAAAGGCACTTTAAATATATCATTAAAAAAGGTAGGCAAACGCGATGAAAATACAAGAAGAAATAGAGTTTACGACCGCCGATTCCATCGTAAAGGAGCTGGTTCAAGCAGGAGTGGCAGTTGCTTTCGGGATTGTCAGTATTCACAATATGCCAATCTATGATGCAATTCTTAGAGAAGGTAGCATTAAACTCATTTGTTCACGCGGAGAAAGCGGTGCCGTCAATATGGCTGATGGCTATGCCCGCGCCACTGGGAAATTGGGTGTGGTGATTACCAGTACCGGAACAGGGGCAGGAAATGCTGCTGGTTCACTAGTGGAAGCTTGGGCAGCTGGTGTCCCCCTTCTTCATCTTACCGGTGAGGTCGCTTCTTCTTATCTTGGTACAGGCAAAGGATACATACATGAGTGTAAAGACCAGCTTTCAATGATGAGAGGTGCTTGTAAAAATGCAGTGAGGCTTAGAAACCCTGCCCAATCAGCAGCGGTTGTAAGGAAGGTGATCCAAGAAGCCTTAACGGCACCAACTGGACCGGTCACATTGGAAATTCCCATTGACTTTCAATCGGCAATCATAGAAGATCTTTCACTCGAGGAGCTACGAGTTTCGGCGTTTGAAACAAATTCAAAGCCATTTATTCCCGAACAAGCCGTGAAAAAAATGGTTGGTGCACGCCGTCCTGTGATATGGGCCGGGGGTGGGGTCATAAGTGCCAATGCTTCGCACGAACTGCAAAAATTGGCGGAAATCCTTGGTGCAGCAGTGATAACCAGTCAGTCAGGAAAAGGTTCGATCCCAGAAAATCATGAACAATGCATAGGACATTTTGCGGCCTATGAAACTACAAAAGAGTTTTTGAGAAATGCGGATTTATTGATTAGCGTAGGTGTAAGGTTTAGGGGAAACGAAACATCCAACTGGAAAGTACCGGTTCCAGAAGAACATATAGCGATAGATGCAGATTGGCAGGCAATTAACCGCAACTACAAAGCCACACTAGGTTTGGTTGGCGATGCAAAAGATATGCTAGCTGGTATCATTCAAAAGCTCGAAGAAAACTCAGTGAATGCGGAACCTTCTTACTTACAAGAAGTTCTTTCGCTTAGAAATGAAGTGCGCGCTCAACTCCGGGAAACGCTTGGACCTTATGCGGAATTTTTAGATGGCATGAGGGAGATATTACCTGACGATACCATTTTAGTTCGAGATGTAACTGTGCAGGCAAACGTATGGGGCAGCCGTTTATTTGAAATCTATGAACCGAGAACCTCCATTCATGCATCTGGGGGTGGAATTGGTCAAGGTCTTCCAACAGCAATCGGTGCCCAAATAGGGTGTCAAGATAAAACTGTCGTTCTTATGGCTGGAGACGGAGGCTTTATGGTGAATGTCGGGGAAATGGTTACGGCCGCCGAAGAAAACTTACCAGTTATCATCGTATTGTTTGATGACTCAGGTTATGGGGTTCTGCGCAATATTCAAACAGCCGCATATGGCCGGCAGGTTGCCGTGGATTTATTGAGTCCCGATTTTGTGAAACTGGCTGAGTCCATGCATTTCGATGCTGTACGGATTGGTTCTGGAGATGAATTCATATCCGAATTGAAAAAGGCAAAAGAAAGACGTAAGCCCTCCATGATCGTTGTTGATATGGAAGCTGTGGGACCAATGGCAAAGCCATTTGGGGGACCGCCAGGAGCTGCGGAAGCATTTAAGCCCAAAAAACTGTAGGGGGGATTGAGGATGATTTCGACATATCCATTTGTTTCAGGAAAATACCTTGTTAATGGAGAATGGATAGAAATGCCGGAAAAAGTGGATGTGATAAATCCGGCAAACAGATCGGAAGTAGTTGGCCAGGTGGCAATATGCTCTGGGGATATCGTGAATGAAGCGATTGAAGCGGCAGAATATGCTTTTGAAAGTTGGTCTCGTTCTGATGTCAGGGATCGGGCTAACCGGATGAACTCGGCGGCAGAAGAACTTTCAAAAGTAATCGAGGAAAATGTTACAGTGTTCGTACGTGAAAATGGCAAAACACTAGTTGAAGCTAAAAAGGATTTACTACGATGTGTTGAAGTCATGAAGGGCTGCGCTACAGAGTTACTTGATTGGTGGAAACCTGAAGTGCTTCAAGGAAATCAAAAAGTCCAAATCCGAAGAAGGGCAAGAGGCGTCACGGCAATTATAACTCCGTGGAATTCTCCAATGATATTAACGTTCAAAAGGGTCATACCTGCTGTCTTGGCAGGCAATGCCGTTGTAGTGAAACCTGCAACGAATTGCCCGTTAACGATAATGACCTATTTAAAAGTAGTTGCTGAACATTTTCCACCAGGAGTCATCAATATAGTCTCAGGATCAGGAAAAGCAATCGGCGATACACTTTGTTCCGATTCCCGCGTCCGGACAGTGGCGTTTGTCGGTAGTACTGAAACCGGAAAAAATATCATGCAGAAATCAGCTGGAAATCTACAAAAAGTATATATGGAACTCGGCGGCAACGACCCTGCCATTATTTTGGAAGACGCCACTATGGATGAAGCGGCAATCAAACGTTTGAGGATGGGGATTTTACGAGCTGCAGGCCAGGTGTGTTCTGCTGTTAAACGAGTGTACGTCCAAGAATCACGTTTTGATGAGGTTGTTGAAAAGCTGACCAAAGAATTTAGCCGGATGGTAGTTGGTGATGGCATTCAGCCTGACGTAACGATGGGTCCATTGAATAATAAAGCACAGTATGACTTTGTGAATGGCTTGATCGAACGTACAGCTAAGTCTGGAGCAAACATAATCACCACTGGCATTCAACATAATCCTGAAGCTTGGGATAAAGGTTATTATATGCTTCCTTCTATTATTACTGATGTCAATCAGCAGAGCGAAGTGGTTCGGGTGGAACAATTCGGACCTGTCATTCCCATCCTACCTTTCAATGATATTGAGGAGGCTGTGAAATTAGCGAATGATAGTGAGTTTGGCTTGCGTGCATCTGTTTGGACCGAGAATGAAGAGATAGCTATTGATATGGCAGATCGACTCGAAGCTGGTGCGGTTTTCCATAATAATCATACCGTTTTCAGTGACTTGGCTCTCGACTTCCCTGGATTAAAAGAAAGTGGTGTTTCCCGGGAAACAAGACATTGTGGGCTGGAATTCTTTGCGGACTCATACGGGTTTGCTAATTGAGGAAGGATGAATCTACATGAGGTTAGGCTTAATCGGATGCGGCAATATCGGGAAATTTCTGCTTCAGGCAATAAATAACGATGGGCTTCTTCCAGGTGGGAAAATCGTCTCGATTTATGCCCGCCGTGAAGAAATCGCAGCTCAACTAGCTGAAGAATTCAGGACACAGCCATTTAATGATGTTGATGAACTACTTAAATCCGATGTAGATTTAGTCATAGAGGCTGCAACGATTGAAGCTGCTGAAGAGTACGCATTTAAAGTGCTTAAAAGCGGGAAAAATCTCTTACTAAGCAGCATAGGCGTGATGGCCAATGCTGCCTTTGAAGAACAATCAAACCTGATTTGCAAAAATAATAACGTGAATATTTTCCTTCCGTCTGGTGCGATTGGAGGTCTTGATGTACTTAAATCGGCAAAAGCGGTGAATGGTCTTGAATCTGTTTGCATCACCACGAGAAAACCGCCAAACGCATTACCTGCAGGTTCTTCAATGGAAGAAGAAACGGTTTTATTTGATGGGTCGGCTGCAGAAGCGATCAAGCAGTTTCCGAGAAACATTAATGTTGCGATTGTGCTGGCTTTGGCTGGTCTGGGATCTGAAAAGACAAAAGTGAAAATCATTGCCGATCCAAGTGTACTGAAAAACATCCATCTAATAGAAGCGTCAGGTTCGTTCGGGAAACTCAAACTCGAAGTGGAAAATGATCCGATGCCAAATAATCCGAAAACGAGTTACTTAGCCGCATTAAGTGTTTTGGCTACTCTGCAAAACAAGGAAAAGAGCGTTCAAATCGGATAATGAATTATGAGGTCAAATTTATGGAAGGGAGAGAAAAGTATGCTTAAAACTGATAAGTCCCTGGAAGAAATGTCGAAACAGCAAGTTGTTAACTATTTGAACGAAACGGTTAAACCAGAGGAAGGCGTTATACCTGCATACCTCCTTGGAGATCAAAAGGTTTATGATATAGAACATGAAAAAGTGTTTTTGAAAACATGGGTTTTTGTCGGCCATGAATCTGAAGTACCCAACAAAGGAGATTTCTTGACCCGTGAACTGGCTGGATATTCGCTCATCATAACCCGTGACGGTGAAGGGGAAATCAGGGCGTTTTATAATATGTGCACACATCGCGGAATGAAACTATGCCGTGCTGATAAAGGAAACAAGTCTTTATTTACGTGTCCCTATCATGGATTTAACTTTAAAAACACTGGTGAGCTAGTGGGGGTACCACTTCAAAAGGACATATATGGGAGCACACTTGACCGCTCAGAAATGGGCCTTCACAAAGTGAAGCTTGATTCTTATAAAGGACTTTTATTTGGAACTTGGAATGAAGACGCTGAGCCGCTTGAAGAGTTTCTTGGAGATATTAAATGGTATTTGGATATACTCGTAGGACGCGCAGAAATGGAAGTTATCGGGGTCCCGCAAAGATTCGTTGTTAATTCCAACTGGAAAGTGGGTTCCGATAACTTTGTTGGTGATTCCTATCACACGATGGTCACACACGGATCCATTGCAAAACTTGGCATGGTACCCAATGCCACCTATTCAAAGCGTGGTTTTCAAATCCATATGGATAACGGCCATGGGCTGAACTTAGGGACACCTAACCCTGACTTCGCCTTCCCGGAAGAATTGAAAGATGAATTTAAAAGTAATTTGTCTGAAGAACAATATGAAGTTTTATCAAACTTAAAGAATATGATTGGGAACGTTTTCCCCAACTTATCATTTTTAATATCCCATACAAAAATCAAAGACCAGTTCATCTCCAACACTTCAATTAGAATGTGGCGGCCAATTGGTCACAATAAAATGGAAGTGATCGCTTGGATGCTCGTCGAAAAGAACGCCTCCCAAGATTGGAAAGATAGATCAAGAGATTCGTTTATCTTGACCTTTAGCCCATCCGGTATTTTCGAACAGGATGATACGGAAGTGTTTACGGATATTACTGAAGCAGCCCAGGGCCCAATGCCTTTCCTAAAGAATTTAACCTATAATTATACCATGGGTCTTCATCGTGACCCTGTTGATTTCATAGGACCGGGCATTGCTTACGATGATAAATTCACAGAAGCGAGCCAACGGAATTTTTACAAGTACTGGCTGGAGTTGATGACGAAATGATAAGCGGGAGGGGGAATGGAAATGAATGTGGAGAAAATGTTGCTTAAATGTGAATTTGAACAGTGGCTGTATGATGAAGCACAATTACTGGATGATATTGAATTTGATGATTGGTTCGATCTAATGCACTCAAGCTTGCGCTACCAAATGCCTGTTCGCATTAATAAAGAAGGGGTGGAACGCCCGGATTATTCAACGGAAATGTTTACATTTAATGATGATATTGAGCTGCTGAGACTGCGCGTGGATCGTTTGAAAACAGATTATGCATGGGCGGAAATACCGCCATCAAGAACACGCCGTTTTGTCTCTAACGTGCGCGTTAAGGACTTTGTTGAAGGTGAAAAGGCAGTCGTCAAGAGCTATCTTCTTATCTATCGAAGCCGTAGCACGGATATTCAACACGATTTGATTTCGGGCGAACGAAATGATGAATTCATATTCGAAGAGGGTAAATGGAAACTTTCCAAACGGATATTCATCGTTGACCAAACAACGATAAATACCAGGAATCTTGCTATCTTCGTATAAATATTACTAGCATAAAAAGGATAACAAGGAGGCTGGTTGTAATGGCAATGGCGTTAAAGGATAAAGTAGTGTTGATTACCGGAGGGAACTCTGGTATAGGGGAAGCTGTCACTAGACGTTTCATACAAGAAGGAGCAAAAGTTAGCATTATCGGCCGCTCAATAGAAACGCTGAAGAAAATGAAGGAGGAATTTGGTGAAGGGATTCTGGTTCATCAAGGTGATGTAAGCAAATATGAAGACAATGAGAGGGCTGTACAGGCCACTGTCAGGCAATTCGGAAAGCTGGATGTTTTCGTTGCTAATGCTGGAGTCTTTGATGGGTTTGCCAAATTTGCCGACGTAACTCCCGATGCACTTTCCGAAGCATATGACTTTCTGTTCGATATTAACGTTAAAGGATCTTTCTTCGGTGCAAAAGCCGCTCTTGATGAACTGCAAAAATCGAATGGCAATATTATTTTTACTGTATCCGGTGCTAGTTTCTATCCTGATGGCGGCGGGGTTTGGTACACAGCAAGCAAGCATGCTCAAATAGGGTTAATGCGCCAACTTGCTTTTGAACTCGCTCCGAATATTCGGGTAAACGCTGTGGCGCCTGGTGGCACACTGACGGCATTATCGGTCATTCCTCCTCTAAGTCCATTCGTTAAAATCGTGGATAATGATACGAAGGCCAGCAGCATAAAGAAAAGAAATCCACTTCAGCTTGCCCAGATGCCCGAAGATCATGTAGCTGCTTATGTCCTGTTAGCATCGGACGAAGCGCGTGCAATTACCGGTGAAGTCATTTCCAGCGACGGTGGTTTGTCAGTTCGTGGACTGGGTTGAGTTTATAACAAAATAAACTGTGGAAGAAGGTTTATAAGGTTGGCAGAATCACTATTGGGCAATAGGAACATTAATCAACTTGCATTTGTTGTTAAAGATATTGAAGCTGCTAATCTAGCTTTCACAAGACTGCTAGGCATTAAGAAGACAGAACCCATTTCTAACTGGTGACAGTTCTGTTTCGAAAGTGACTTTTAGAGGTGTACCAACGGAATCAAAATCTAAACTGGCTTTTCTGAATACACCAACCGTCCAAATTGAACTAATAGAACCAGATAAAAATCCAGGAACGATGCGTGAGTTCCTGGATGAAGTAGGTGAAGGGATCCACCATATTGCTTTTGATGTAGATTCTATCCAAAAGAGACTGCCAATCATGGAGAAAAGTGAATACCCAGCTTTGCAAACGGGTGAATTCACTTCAAGTGACGGCCGGTATGTATATGTGGATACACTAGATGATCACAAAACGTTAGTTGAGCTGCTTGAAAGTGAAGAGCCAAGAAAAACGGCATGGGAAAGACCAGAAGATGAAAGAGTTCAGCCGTTATTAGGGACTAACAGAGTGGAACAGCTTGCGTTAGTTGTAAAAGACCTGGATGCGGCTGCAGATGCATATTGTAAGTTGTTGGGTATTGAAAAACCTCCCATCATTCATTCTGGATCAACCGAAATTACAAATGTGATTTACAAAGGGAAGCCCACTGAAGGAGAATCTAGATACATGTTCATCGATACCCCGTTAATTCAGGTTGAATTAATCGAGCCGGGCGAATCACCTAGCACATGGAAAGATCATCTTGAAACAAATGGTGAGGGAGTTCACCATATCTCTTTTGTCGTTAAAGATATGGAAGGTAAAATGAAGATGTTGGAGGAAATGGGTTATCCGGTCATACAGACAGGTAACTTTTTTAACGGAAAAGGGCGATATGCCTATATGGATACAATATCGACCTTTAAAGTGATTATTGAATTACTAGAACGTTTTGATGGGTAAACATGTTTCATTCCAAGAATATCAAAATGCTTATTCTTTTCAAGGAATCAAGCTGGTAAAAACAATAGTAGGCGGAGGGAGTAGGGGATATCCGAAAAAAACAGGCTTTAGTATAGCTCTAATATACTTTATAAATCCAGATGAATAATATCGTCGAACAAGATCATCGGTTTATTAATTAGCGAGTTCGTTCTAAGTTAGGCTAAAAATATTTCGAACAGCCAAACAATTAATCTGTGGACTAGGTGATGCATATGCTGAAAAAAGGGCAACTTCAACAAATGGTGAAGTCTGCCTAAAGTGAGAGAGTAAAACCTCATAATTCATAGTGGAAATAGATGTTGAGGTTATATGTTTCTAACAAATCATATTTGCATCAGAAACCGATAAGATGTATATCGCTGTATTCCTTGGCGGATGTCTCGTTTTTTTAAAATAAAATAAATAGACGAGTTGCCCCGTCTACCCTAGTACCTTATGAAACTGACGATTTATCCAGTTTCTTTTCACCAGTCGTTAACTCAGGATTATTCTCTTCCTCTTTATCTTTTTCATCAGATACTAATCCATTGGTCGCACTTTTGAATTCAGTTAAAGTACGTCCAAAAGCCCGGCCGATTTCCGGCAGCTTTTTTGGTCCAAAAACAATCAAGGCAATGACAAGTACTAATATTAAACCTGGAATTCCGATATTTGAAAACATTAATAATCAGCCTCCTGAAATTGGAATTCTTTACAGAGTAACACAAAGGCATCGTTTCGCCAGGGTGACGTGCCATCCGCCACTCGGGTGCTGGACTGAAATGAATTACGCCTCTTCATTAGGGGGGAAATGGTGGTGTAGGCAAATTATGACGCCCCCATGTTTTTGAACCTTTAGAGAACACTCTTTAAATGATGGTCGTACATGTGACCTTATTTCAAGAAATCACCTAAAAAACATGAACAAGAGAATAGAAGTCTCCTGCAATGTCTTCTTCCTTGACATCTACTAATCCTTTAATTGATTGTTCACTTAAAGAACAACCTATTCCCGACAGTAGGAAGCTTTTCAGGTCCAATACTCCAAGGTTCATTTATTTAGTTCTCTCTTAAAATTTAACGAAAAATGCAGTAAAGTACATGATTAACAGTCCAATCGTGAATCCAGAAAGGTTTAACCATGAGACAGATGGTTCTCTATGTGTTCTATGATCGTCAATGAGCATTTTCGTTATTACATAAATTACTTGAAGAATTGCCCCTGCACCAATACCCAGGAACAAAGCTCCCCAAATTGGCGAGAAGATGAACGCCCCAACCCAAGTACCTAAAATGGCGGGTGCACCTGCGATACCTCCCAGTAATAAAAAGTCTTTCAATCTAGGTGTGGTCTTTAATAAAGGAGCAGCGATTCCAATACCTTCCGTAATGTTGTGAAGGGTAAATCCGATAATTAAAAAGGTTCCTAAAGCGGCTTCACCAAGAGAAAAAGAAGAACCAATTGCCAAGCCTTCCCCAAAGTTATGAAGTCCTATTCCAGTAGCCATCAACAAAGCCATACCAAAAGGTGAATACCCCTTCTTTTCTTGCTTTCTTTGTTGATACTGATCAAAGCCGATTAATAATAAGAAGGTTAAGGAAGCTCCAATAATGACAATCATATTGCCCTGAAAGACAGAAGGAGCTTCTGCACCAATCTCAAATCCATCAGCTAGCGTCCCAACAAATAAAAATAAAAGCAGCCCAACGGTAAGGGCAAGAATCGAATTAATCCACTTTCGTGAGAAACGTTTCATAAATGGATACCACAACAGACCCAATGTAATCGGCACTATTCCAACATAAAAGCCTATTAAGCCGTAGTTCAAAAAGTTGTTTCGGTTGGTTTCTGGAGTAAGCGTGGTGGCTGCAAGTGCACCTTCCGTGATAATTCCATTTTCTGTGATTAATTTAATGGTATGTGGATCACCTTCCACCCATGGGTAAGCGATGTTTACCTTTCCTTCCTCAAATCGTTCAAGTGTAGCTTGAGGGGAGACACTGTAATTCCACACCGAATCATTGACCATAACTTGGGAAATCGTTAATGATGTGGGTCCCGTATTACTAACAGATAATTCGAAACCGGTATTAGTTACCTTGATGCGTTCAATGTTCAACACTTCTATTGGTGCTGCAGGATCTTTTTCTACACCTGCTCCATTCTTTAGCACCAATCCCAGCACACCTATTAGTATTATTAACGGTATTAAACCAGTAATTATTCCTTTCCCCTTCATACTAATATCTCCCCTTCTTTACTCGACCTCAAAAAGTCCCATCCAGCCTAACTCAGCAAATTCACTAACATGGGCATGAAACATATATGTTCCCGCGTAAGGAAAACGAACCTCAATTATTCCACGCTCTCCCTGACATTGCATGATGGTATCTGTAAACTGGGAGGGGTTATCGTTTCTACCGGTTGGATAGTACGTAAAATAATTCGCATGCAAGTGAAACGAATTTAATAAGTCAAATTCTGTTAAATTACTTAGATAGATCCGAACGAGTTGGTCTTTTTTAATTTTAATAGGGTGATTCATAAATGCGAAGGCATAGCCATTCACTGTGTAAAATTCGTTTTCGCCATCTAAATCCAAATCAAATCCATTCATAACCATGTTTAACTCGAATGCCGGCTCTCTTGGCTTCTTTGGATCAATAATAAAATTACCGTATAGACCTTTATGGATATGGCGGGCTAGGGGGAGTACATGGCAATGGTAAATTTGTAATCCGTATGGTTTCGCTTCAAATTCGTATGTGAATTTTTGTCCAGGAAAAATGGAAGTTAAACCGTCCATCTCTGGAGGATGGATTCCGTGAAAATGAATAGAGTGGGGATGGCTGCCCTTATTAATAAAGTGAAACCGCAAAAGGTCCCCTTCGGTACAACGAAAAGTTGGTCCTGGAATAGTCCCGTTATAAGTCCAGCCAGGAAATTTAATACCTTTGGCAATTTCAATTTCTTTATCAATGGCCACGACCTCGTATTCCCGGAGTGTTTGCCCGTTTGGCAGCTTGGTAACTTTTCCATAATCAAACTCAGTAAGGAGCCGTTCTGCCATTTTATAACCTGTGGTTTTTGTTTTATCAATCATGTTTGAATGATTGGAATGGTGGCTAGTTTTGTGAGACGAATCATTTGCTGCCTTAGCTACAGTTGGAAATTGTGCCATTTTATTGAAGTAATACGTTCCAGCTACCCCAAACGCTCCTGCAGTCCCCATCTTTAATATATCTCTGCGGGAGACCTTGTTTTCTTCAGACATTACTTGACCACCTCTCAAAAAGTTTCTTTAAGGAAACTTTTTTTGTATTAGCTATAATTTAAAACAGAGACAAGGTTCATGTCAACATATTTTTGCAAAATGCTTCGTATGCAAAGACACGCAAGTACAAATCTGTGAGAGGTGCATCAATAATTCATGATCCAACTCTAATTATTAGTTTTTTTGTTCAATTTGAGTACAGCTTGACTATATTTCTAGAAGTGGATGATATTTTTGGTAATGCTAAAGTACACTTCGTTGAAAGAGAAGATTTGGAGTATTTTATCGTTCATTTTGAGGAATGGTATGGTGACGGCCAAAAATTTGTCAAGCATGAACGCATTGCACATAAAGTAGGGGGTTATCTTGGAACGATTAAGGCAAGGAAATTAACGAATGTCAATGTGACCGTTCCAAATAAGGCAACGATCTACACCATGCAGCATGATCTTCTTATTACCGACTTGATACATGAACTACAATCGGAAAAGCAGGCCGTTGACTTTATATCGAACAGAGAGGGAAATTCGCTTTTCTATGTTAGGAGAAGGAGATAATCAAAGTAAATTGAAGGCCTACAATGATAATCGAGACCGAATACCAGATGCTGTTTTCTTTTTAAAGGAACTGATGGGAACGTCTACCACTTGGGTTGTACTGGAATTGAATAAGAAAGATCGTAAGCGCTATGATTACAAGATTAAGATGTTTGATGATATGCTTTCCGGTGGACGACGGGACCATCAGCTTTACTCCTACGATTAGGTGATCTGTTTTGCGAATGACGTAAAAATTCATAATGCGATCAATCAGGCCAAACAGCGGTTGATTAATGCCAGAAAGATTACTGTGCGTAATATGGATATGCCAGAGTGAGTACCTTAAACCAAGATTCGGAATCTGAAATTCAAATGTTGAAAAAAGGTTGCGAAGTAATTTACTCCGAAAAGTTTACGGGGACAAAATTTGATCGTCCAAAATTTAGAGAACTACTTTCTGTACTAGAAACTGGAGATACACTTGTTGTAACAAAATTTGATCGCTTTGCACGTTCGGTAAAAATGTTATTCAAACAATTAGATTGTTTTCTCTAAAAAGGGGTTAAGGTTCATATACTCAATATGATAGTAGTGGAAAATACACCAATAGAAAAAAATTGATGTTTAATATTATGAGTTCATTTGCCGAATTTGAAAGAGATACGATAGTAGAACACACAAGAAGAAAAGCGATTCCAAAATTAAATCCGGATTTTAAAGAAGGGCGAACAAGAAATATAAAAAGCAGATCGCACATTCTCTTGATTTATTAAAAACGAAATCTTATAGACAAGTTGAATAAATGACAGAGATCAGTGTAAGTACCTTGCCGCGGGCGAAAAAACAACACGAAGAAAAAAAGTAAAGGTATTAGTATTGTGGCTTGATATGAAGATAATAAATAAAAGGAAGTGAAATCTATGTTTATGATATTTAGAGGTTGTCAGTCTATTAATATTCGTTATTTAATGCTTGATAAAAAAGTGGAAAATAATCTTTAATGATATAAACAGCCTTATATTCACTCAATTTTCGTTTCTTCTTGATGAGGAGTAATTGGCGCATTTGAAGCATATTGGGGGAACAAAGAAGGATGCTAATTAATTGTCCATATAGATGACACTCTAATCTTTCCAGTTTTACAGAATTACATTGCTTAATACGAAAAAATGATTTCCATGTTTTAAAGTTAAGTTCAATTTGCCAACATCATAATGAGTAAAAACGCCATCCTTTCCTATGGTTTTACAGAAAGAATAGCGTATTTTTTCATTTTAAGGAGGATTTTGTTTTATTAGCTTAATAGCATGGGTTGCCACCTGGATTCCAAAAAGCCCTAAATTTATTTTTAAAAGTAAGTCGGGGCTTTTGAACCAGAAAAGTATATTTTTAACTATAAAACTACGACAAAATTTTTCCTTTTTGCCTACTTGCTAAATTCAGCAAGTAAAATATTTTTAAAAGGATTAGGACTGTTATCTCTACCCAAACTGTTCAAACTGACGACCAACGTATGCTTGCCTCCAAGTGTACCTCCAGCAATAGTAGAAAACCCTAGAATGCCACCTGTGTGTCCCCATATCGAGACACCGTTTGGAAGCTTGGTTTCATAGATTCCAAGACCATATCCATCGATTCCATCTCTTCCTGTAGAAACTGTAGTAAGCATTTGTTTTAGTTGCTGTTCCTTTAGTAATTTGCCATTGAGCAAGGAGGAGAAGAATTTATTTAAGTCGTCAGCAGTAGAAATCATATCTCCAGCCGAGCTAGCTGCACTTGGGTTATAATAGGTAACGTCTTTTATCTCACTTGCTTCGTCTGGTTGGGAATATCCACGGGCGTGCTTGGTGCCTGGAATAACGCTTGAATTACCAGGTAGGAATGTATCCGACAATTCAAGCGGTTCAATAATCCGATTTTCAATCTCTTCCGCGTAGCTGTTTCCGGTTACTTTTTCAATAAGAATACCCAGTAATACGTATCCTGTGTTTGAATAGGACCAGCCCTTTCCTGGGTCAAAGTCTGGGGGCAGTGAAATCCCCATCTTCACTAGTTCTTCAGCCGTATACGATTTTTTTGTATCCATAAAATCAGCGTCTTTTGACCTTGAGTATTCAGCGATACCACTTGTATGGTTCAATATCTGCCGGATGGTAATCTGTTTATCATTATATCCGTTTCCTTGAATGACACCAGGCAACCATTTTTCGATGGAGTCGTCTAGACTCAAGCGGTTCTCTCCAGCTAATTGAAGTACAACCGTTGCGGTGAACGTCTTCGTCACGCTGCCAATGCGAAAACGAAAATCTGTTTTCATTGGTTTCTTGGTGCTCAGATTCGCTACCCCAGCGGCATAACCCCACGTTTTTCCACCCTCGGAAGTTTTAGCAAGTATCCCTGGGAATCCAAGTTGCAATGTGTCCCGCATTGCTTGCTTGACGGAATTATGACCTCGTTGAGTGCTTGTTTGTAACGGACTAGATACATTTTGAGTGGGCTTTACTTTTGCAATTGAGGTTGGCGATGTGTATAGCAGGGAACTTCCAGCTAGTAAAAGGGCCAGACTTGCAAATGTAATTTGCTTACGTATTTTCATAAGGCATTCCTCCTCCTCTATTAATATTGTATAGGTGATTTCTTACTGTTCCTTACCTCCTGACAAGGCTTAGGGAAAAGGCCCTCTCTCATATAGATAGATTAAACCCCCAGTACAAAGGTATCTATCAATATCAACAATTTGAGCCATTTAAATCTCCATCCCTTCTATAACAAAATTATTTAAAGGTATGAAAGCATATTATGTAACCTTAGTTAATGTAGATTAATACAACATGAGATATACCATCAACCCATATTTTACTATTTTATCCATAATATGTATTGAGGAGGAGTGTAAATTCGAATCATTTCCGTACCCAAACTATTGATCGTCTTTTTCACCTATTATAATTAGATATTTAGAATTTCATTTTATAAATCACAGTGAAAAAGGATCTTCAACGAAGATCCTTTTGATGATTCAATTGACCTGTTACTTCGATAATCTCTTCTAGGAGTGATACAGATGTCAATCGATCATTTTTCTGACCGTACCCCTTATATGCCTTAGAAGATACCCGAACTTACCTTTTTTAAGTACTCATCTATAGCCGTTAGAGCTTCTTTTGCTCCACCTGCTTTTTTAAAGCTATTGCTCAACTTCTTAGCATTTTCCCGATAAGCAGGATTGGACAATACCTCTTGAACGGATTCTTGTAGCTTTTCTATGCTTACTTCATGTGGATCAATTCTAAACCCGGCTTGAAGTTCCTCTAATCGATTAGCGATCATAGGCTGATCTGAGGTCTGGGGGATGACGACAAGGGGCACTTCATAATAGAGAGCCTCGCTCGTACTATTCATTCCTCCATGGGTAATGAAGACGTCCGTATGCTTTAAAACTTCAAGCTGCGGTAAATATCTACGTACAATGAAGTTTTCCGGCAAAGGCTGCAGCTTGGCTAAATCAGTAGCCATGCCCACTGAAAATATGACTTTCCCCTCAAAGTTTCTAAAAGCCTCTACACAGGTTTGAAAGAAAGATTCAAATCCTTGCAATATGGTACCCATTGAAATATACAGTACTTTCTGGTCTTTCAGTTCCTCTAACGGAAAATCATGTGTTTGCACCCGTTTCGTGATGGAAGGACCGATAAATACATATGAATCATCCATATATTCTCCACCTGGTTGAAACTCTCTGCTTGTATAGACAATATTCAAATCAGAAGTATTCATCATAAATTGGAAGTGGTGCTTTACCTTCACACCGAAACGTTCCTGGATCCGTTCCGTTATAGTCGAATTTTCTTTCTCCATTTCCGGCGATGGATTTAGAGGAAGACCTTTGCTACTTTCTAGCATTTTCAGGAATTGCTCCTGAGGAATAGCGAAGGAAGATGATGAAGAGATAGAAGGAATGTTTAAATAGTCTTTGACCAGTAGTCCCGCACCAAATGTATCATGATACACATAATCAAATGGGATGGAATCAGCTAATTCTTGAACAACAGCCAAAATATCATAGGAAAGTTTTAATTGGATTTGCATAAATTCATGGATACTAGTGACTTTTTGAGGTGTTAATCCCTTTAAATGATTAGGATGAAGGTATACATTAGCACCCAAACCTTCAATTCTCTCTTTAAATTCTTCAGTGGTTACGTAATGAACAGAATCTCCACGATCAATTAAAGCTTTTACTACACCAAGAGTCGGATTAACATGGCCCTCAGCTGGAATGTTTATCATTAATACATTCATCAACTTTCATTCCCCTTTTCAATAATATATAAATCACTCAATCTCTTTTCATGATACATACCATTCTTATCTTTTTCCAATATAAACCATCGTATTTATCTATAAGGGGGGAGGCAAGAATTATTTCTTTTTTAAGCCATTCACTAAAGACAATAGTGATTTGAGCTATTAATGAAGTTCTACGTCACTTTTTCTTTATCGTTAACTGATGGATTTACAGGAGCTTTTATGCCGATCTCATAAATGACTTATAAGACATCTATGACATTTTTACCTCTGTGGCTCCAAAAGTAACGAATTCTTGCCGTACCCCGGTTAAGGATAGAAAAGTCATTGCAAAAAGTACTTTAAAGAAATGACATATGCATTGTAAATCTGCGTTTTGCTGGTGGAACCCCATGCCCATCAAGCTAAGGTAAAATATTACCTCCTAAACGAAAAAAGCGCTATCCTTTCTGTAATATGATGGAAAGGATGGTGCTTTGTGTGTATGGTTAAGCCAAAAGGTAGCGAATACTTCCTTAACTCAGCTATGTTGCTGTCTAGAATCTTCAACCGGTGTATTAATGAGTCCAGAAGGACTCAATCAACTTGTTGGTAAAATTATGGTTTATCGTTTGGTTGCTGGTTCTGGGCCTAATTGCTTGAGGAACTAAAATGTAGTCAGTGTCCAAATTGGTCACAGGGCTTCAACCTTAGGATTTCTCCACCAGTTGCCTGTCAGCTACGAGGCGACTTGGCTCTTACCTCGGTTGGACTTTCACCAACTAACAATTAACGGCTTGCTGGGCACACAACATAAAAAAACCGCTCCTTTTCGAGCGGTTTCCTCTTAGAATTGAAGGTTATCCATTCTATGTGGCAATGCTTGCATGAAAACAATAAAAATTAATAATTTCCTACACAAAAAAACAGAAACAGAAAAACGTTTAAATGATCTCCTTCGGTAATCTTGGATAAAGCAGGTACCTATAGCCCATACTAAGAAAACGAGA
>NZ_JAOPHO010000028.1:0-56479 GCF_033141925.1 Peribacillus sp. CSMR9 | reverse complement strand
TTCATTTTATCATAGAGGTACTTTGCTAGAGGAGAGTTTACTGGGGATATGTTTCTATTTTCAGCGGGCCCATTTCTAAGGAAATAGGGAAAACTTAAACTTTTGATGCTTTTCCTTTTACATGGTTTTGGAATTATAATATAGAAAGGAATAATCATGTTAATAGGAATGAATGAAACGTGTAAGTCTGCCATCTAATTTAAGGGAAGATTTTTAAATGACTTCAAATATACGGGGGCTGTAGAATGAAATTCAATAAATTATCATTAGATATATTTAAACGAACGTTCTTCACCCGTAAGAAAAGGGAAAAGGACTATTTAAAGATAGGGTTCGAAGAGCAAAAAAAGGTTTTTAAAATAGTGGAAAGCACGAAGGATATTATCTACCGCTATGAATCCAATCCTAGTTCTAAGTTCAGTTATCTAAGTCCATCCATCAATGCCTTTTAAGGTCAAGGGGTCTTGGAAGAAGCATACAATGATCCTTCCTCGCCTTTTGAAAGGATTCATCCCTGATGACTATGAAATCCTGAATGAAAAAATATACAGTTTTTCGATAATATATTCGCGAAATCCAATGAGGATTTTGATACTCCGGTTGCCATGATTTTATGTGATTTAGATGAGTTGAAATTTATGAATGATATGTATGGCCATAAGAAAGGGGATGAATTGATTAAAGAAGCAGCCAATCTAAGGGTTTTCTCGGATATTGCTGTTGTTTCAAGAGTGGGGGGAGATGAGTTTGCCATTCTGCTGATTGATAGAGGTAAGGGAGAAGTGGAGTCACTTTGTGAATTATTAAAGGAAGAAATCATTTTGCATAATTCCCATGAAATGGGCCCCACATCAGTTTGTCATTCGGGTATGCTTACCGTTTACATTCCAAAGGGAATATGGATAGCTTATTCATGGGATCAAAAAATGTATCAAGATAAACGGCGAAGAAAAGAACTGAAACTCGTTCGGGCGGGTAGGTGAAAGATATGGGGATACAATAATATAGCTTTCGACTGTTATCTCTCTTTTCATTAGGCTCTTTTCGTAAAGATTGTTGTTTTTAAAACGAAACTTTTAAGGTTGATTGGAGCGGAAGTGCGAGACTCCTGCGGGAGCAGCGGGACAGGTGAGACCCCATAGGCGTTTACGCCGAGGAGGCTCACCGCCCGCCCCGCGGAAACCGAGCATCTGGAGGGGAAATCAACCACAACTCACTACCTGGTAAATAGCAACAAAGTATGTGAAAACAGCCTTTCATTAACATGATCGGCAAGTAATGCATAAATCTCTTCCTTGATGGATTTGAAATTGGTATTGCAGTATGGCGAACGAGTGAAGAAATCGTTAGTTAGCATACGTACGGTAAGTGGACCATATCTTATTCAGGGGATGGAAATGATTATATCAGCCTTTAATTATGAAGGGTTGAAAGAGGCCCAGTGTCATACTGGGCTTTTCTTTTGATATATATTTAGGTACACGAAATAAATCATTCGCTTATTTTAACCATTTTTAGTAAACTGGCAGTGACTATTTTAATTAGAAGGTGAAGGGATATGAGGGAAACCTTAGTGAATGAACGGGTAAGAGGGAATGACAAAATCTGGACACGTGACTTTATCATGATCTGTTTGGCAAATCTGTGCATCTTCATGGGATTTCAAATGACGATGCCGACCCTCCCGCTGTTTGTTGAGCAGCTTGGTGGTGATGACCGCCTGGTGGGGGCTGTCCTTGGAATTTTTACTTTTTCGGCCTTGCTTGTTCGGCCAATTGCCGGCAGATTATTGGAAACGAAGGGAAGGCGAATCGTTTTTATTATCGGGTTAGCCATTTTCGCATTGTCCGTGGGTTCCTTCGGTTTTATGGGCAGCATCGGCTTGTTATTCATGATGCGGATTGTACAGGGCGTCGGCTGGGGATTTTCTTCAACGGCTTCAGGAACAATAGCTTCCGATATAATCCCCGCGAAACGGCGTGGTGAGGGGATGGGTTACTACGGTTTGTCGGGTAACTTAGCATTGGCATTCGGTCCATCATTGGGTCTATTTCTAGTTACGGTCCTTCCGTTTCAAGAGTTGTTCTTGATCTGTTCATTATTAGGATTGTTTGCCATCATTTCAGCATCACTTATTCGATATCAAAAAGTGGATAGTGATCCTTCGACGGCAGTGGCAGCCAAAAGGTTCGATATATATGAAAAAAGTGCCCTTCAGCCATCTTTGCTCATTTTCTTCATTTCCGTCACATTTGGTGGAATTGCAACCTTCCTTCCTCTTTATACAGCGGAAAAAGGGGTAGATGGAATTCAGTGGTACTTTTTAGTATATGCAATGGCCCTCATGGTCACGAGATTATTCTCGGGTCGATTATATGACCGAAGGGGACATCGGGCAATATTCATTCCTTCAACAGTGCTCATCATGGCTGGGATGCTGCTGCTTGCGTGGATGCCGGGTGAAGCGGTCCTTTACATCGCGGCAGTGCTTTATGGATTTGGGTTCGGCTCCGTTCAGCCGGCGCTTCAGGCATGGTCGATTGAAAAGACGGCAGCCAATCGAAAGGCGATGGCGAATGCAACATACTTTTCCTTTTTCGATCTTGGAGTGGGCATAGGTGCTATTGTGTTCGGACAGATAGGCTATCTCTTAGGCTATAGAAGCATCTATATCACGGCAGCAGTCTCGATTTTCATATCAATGATCGTTTATTTATGCATTATCAGGAGCGAGGAAAAGTAAAAATCAATATAAGGACTTTGGATGACTTCAGTTGAAGTCATTCTTTTTTTGAGTCGGGAGGAAGACACTGGTTTCCGTTGTTTTATCAGGGTATCATCCTTAATATTCAAAAAAAGGAAAAACTTTGTTATTATCAAAAAGAGAATATACATACGATGATATAAGGCCTAATAGAAGGAAGGGGAATCTGGGGATGAATGATTCTTCAAACGAAGAAATGACATTAGAAAGAAGGAAGCGCATTTTCCAAGAAGAGCTGGGTGTTTTATGGGAAAGGCGGCTCATCCCTAAATCAGAATATATCCGGATTAGCAAGGCCTACGAAAGGCATTTCCAATTAGCCCTCTATAAACAAAAGTGCTTAGAGCATGAAAAAAGGAAATCCATTCAAGGACCTGAGACGATTATCGGTGAAAGTCCCGACAAGAAGGTTCAAGATAGCCTGATTGAAGAATCTTCATTGGAATTACTGAAATCTGGTGGATTGAAAAAATCGATAATGAAAGAGGAGAAGACCGGATTTGAGCCTAATGAATCAGTTTTGGAGGATAGTCTTGAACCTATCAAGGGAATCCCTGAAAGGATACCGGTTATTCAAAAGCAGGCAATCAAGCGGGAGAAACCAGCAAAACCAGTAAAACCGAAGAAAACACCTGAGCAGATCAGGGAACGGAATATCTCTGTCATCCTGCTCACGGGGGTCATATTGCTTCTGTTCGGCGGGGTGATTTTGGCAACCTCTTCATGGGGGGATTTGAATGCGGTCCTGAAAGTTTTCTTCATTGGAATGGTATCCGGCATTTTTGCGGGAATGGCCTTCATCGCTTCAAAGCTGAAAATTAAACAGACCGCTTTTGCATTCCTGACGCTAGCGGGTTTATTTATTCCGATTACGATTTTATCAGCTTCATATTATCGGATTTTTGGAGAGTACCTTTCACTTAATGGTGGGGGGCGGGGGCTTCTGGGGTTTCTTGGAGGATTACTCTGCTTAGCCATTTATTTTAAGATCGCTGACTATTTTAAGTCGAAAATATTCATATTCATTTCCATATTCACGTTCGGCATTACCTGCTATTTCGGTTTAGCTTTTGTGACGCCGACTATCGAGTGGATGTTTTTGACGATTGGCATTCTTAACTTAATACTTTTATGGAATATTGAACAATTGAAAAGTCAAAAAGCCTTAAAGATATTCAAACCATTCATTTTTCAATTCATCCAGTTTAAGATCATTGTGGAAGCCTTTGCGATCTTGACGTTATTTTCAAGTAACTTTGTCTATTCGCTAACGTTGATGGTCTTTTCTGTTTTGTTTTTAGTTTTTTTCGTTAAATTCCAAAAGAAACATTATGAAATGGCTTTTAGTGCCGTTTTCACTTATGGATATATCCATTTTGTTTTTAATTCATTTTTAAGTGAGTACATGGTCATTGCTTTTGCACTTGTACCAATCATTTTTACAGCTCTTTCAAAATATCTGGCCAAATTCAAAATGAATAAGCTTTCCAAGAATTTCATGTTTACCAGTTTGATTGAGAGCGGGATTGTCTTCCTATATATAAACGCAATGGTGTACCAGGAAAACTATGCGCAAATATTCATCGCGCTCATGATAGTATCCGCACAGCTTGTCTATGTTTCCCTTCAATCGAGAAATTCAAGCTTCACGTACCCGGCGGTTGTTGTTTTCAACTTAGCGTTCGTATATCTTTTCTTTGCCTTGCCAGTCTCTTTTTCTACCGTGTTAAATCTGATTTTTATCCTTCAGGTCATTCAATATCTTGGATTATATTTATATAACCACCCAAGGTACAGCCTGTTTAAGAGGAGTATCTTACTTATCTCCCCAATGATCATGTTAATGATACTGACCAGTAAATTCAGCGAGATGGATTGGCTTGCAGTTAGCGCCGCCCTCGCCATGATCTCTGGACTTTTCTTCATCACATATATAAAAGACGATACAAAGCATATGAAGGAAAACGCCATTTACGGATTTCCAATCACTTTCGTTCTGGCTTTGGTTGCTTTCTATCCATATTTGTTGGAAAGTTTAGAGTGGGCCCGTTCAAATATCCCGGTCAGCCTCTATTTAATGGGGGTTTCCCTGATTTCCATCGGTGGGGCTTACACATTAAAAAAGGGATATCATAAATTCTTTCCTGTTTTTGCATATAGTGGTCAGATTCTTTCCTTCCTTTCCTTTTTATGGATTCCATTCAATTCACTGAATCCTTTAGAGGCAAGCGGAGTGATTGCCGTAGCTGCTGCAATAAATGGTTGGTCCGTCCATATACATCGGAAGCACATATTCTGGGTGCCTGTCGTGATTTCAAGTGCCGGCCTATATGCTTCGCTCTACGATGTTTTTGATTTTGGTTCAATGGTGTTGAAGATTGCGTTCGTGCTGACCGGCCCTATTATCTTTTTCCTTTTAGGGGAATGGCTTGGGAAATATTCAAAAAATGGGAAACAGTACTTCATTTACGCAAGTCACCTTGCCAATATACTGGCGATTCCTGTTGGATATTTGCTCATTGTCAATACGGAAAGTTCACCGTTCCTTTATACTGCACAGCTGTTGATCTATATTTTGAGTGTCTGGCGGGCACATGTGAAATGGGAAAAATACGTTTTTACGTACCTAGGGTTTTCAGTTCTTTTCCTACAGGTCCACTTATTTTTGGCAAACATGGGGCAAATGGTATTCATTACATCAATATGCTTGATGATAACAACAGGAATCATAACCATTCTGTGGGCGGTTTCCAATAAGAATTGGAAAGGCATCATGGAGTATTACCTTATTCCATTCATTCATTTAGGCATAAGCATATCCATATTGGAAACGGCAATCCGGGATTTTCCGCTTGACTGGGAATTGGTCTGGGTCGGGGTGATGACAGTACAGTTCTTGTTTACCTGGTATCTGCTCATGAAAAGGAATTGGCGGAACTATGTAGTGGTTCTTCTAAGCCTGGCGTTCATTTTCTACAATATGTATGTAAATACATTACCCCTGATTATGACGATTATCGTATTATTTTTATGCACGGCTGTGATGGTGTTTGCCAGCAGTCGCCATTTCAAAGGATTGGTCAACAAAGAGGAATCGAAGAGATCCATTGATTATTATAGGATTTATGGCTTGTTATATCTGTGTACTCTGAATCTGGAAGTGTTTACGAGTGATACAGGTACTGCGATTTTGGGGATTTTTGTTTCCCTGCTGTTGCCTAGCTACTTCATCCTGATGAGAAGGCTCACGATCTATAAGGATGAAAGAAGCATTTACTCAGGGATAGCGGCCATCATCGGAATTTTTCCGTTTATCATTATCAAAGACTATGCACATACACTCCCAATCTTCACAAGTTTGGCTGTTCTTATTGGCTGTATGGCAGGAATGTTGTTGTTGAGCAGGCTGTATTCCAGCGGGTTACTCAAGAAAAACGGATCAGGCATCACCAGCTTTGATCCCTTCAGAATCTATGGTTTATTCTTTATGATCGATTTGAATGTAGAGGTTTTTAATAAAACTGATCAACTGTTACTCAAAGTCTTTGTATCGCTCTTTTTAACCGCTTATTTCATTTTCCTGAGAAGCTTCACAAAGGAAAATCAAGAACGGAAAATCTATTCCAATATTGCTGCTATAGTCAGTCTGTATCCTTTCCTAATCATCGTCATCTATGCCGACAGTCTCTCGGTTGTAATGGGATTGATGGTCCTTTTCAGCTGTATGTTAGGAATGCTGTTTTTAAGCCGACGTTATTTCACTGGATTAATCAAAAGGGAAGAAACAGGTATAACCATCGATGCATACAGAGTATATGGCCTGCTATTTTTACTTGCCATGAATAGGGGAGTTGCAGTAACTGAAACACCAAGCCAGTTACTCCAGGTTTTTGCATCACTCTTGATCACGGTTTACTTCATCCTGATTGGCAGTTTCACAAAGGATGTAAAAGAAAAGGGCATCTATGTTTGGCTGACGGGAATTCTCAGTTTGTATCCGTATTGGACCATCATCATGTATGCGGACACGTTACGGCCTTTCGTTGAAACGACAATCCTTTTTGGGTGTACGGCCATGATGGTACTATTAAGCAGGAAATTCTTTAAAGGCATGCTGAATAAAGGCGGGGCAGGACTTCAATTGGATTTTTACAGAGTCTATGGTCTGCTGTTCCTTCTTGCCATGAACATGGATGTTTTGACTGGGGAACCACAATTCATTCTCGAAATCATCGTGGCACTTCTGATTCCGGCCTATTTCATTTTAATGAGAAGCACAACGACAGGAACGATGGAAAGAAAAATCCAATTGGCTGCAGCGATATTGTTCAGTCTATATCCTTATTGGGCCATCACCGATCAATTTACGATACCAGCGGTACTTGAGGTGGAGGTAAATATTCTGCCGCTTTTCATTATCAGCACCATTCTGCTGAGGAAAATCTTTGTTAAAGGAAAAATCACACAATATATTGAGACTGGTATTGTTTTCATCCTGTTTTCAGTTTTGATCATTGATGCAATGGCGGGCAACACCTTATATGATGCGCTGATTATCGGAACAGTGTCATTGGCTGCTATGCTCTTTGGATTCATGATGAAATACAAATCCTATTTCATCGCTGGAACTGGCACCATTTTATTCAATGTCTATATGAATACCAACTCGATGTGGGGCGAGATGCCCTGGTGGCTGTATTTAATCATCGGTGGAGGGCTCCTTATCGGAATTGCATCTCTCTTTGAATGGAAAAAACAAAAAGACAACCGGACATCGAAGGAGGTTCTTGAGAAAAATAAACAAAGGATCAAGAATTGGTTCAATCGTTGGAATTAATTAATCGTATCGTTAAACCACTGTAAGGTTAATGAAGAAGAAGCGCTGAGCGGCGTTACGAATAATAGAGCATCAAAAAAACGCTTGGATTTTCCAAGCGTTTTTTTGATGCTCAAGACGAACAAGAGCTGCATGAAGAACAGCTAGAAGAGGAATCAGAACTGCTGTCATGGGAACTGTTATGATCACCACCATGAACGGCATGACCGGATTTAGAGGAAACCGCAGTCGGTTCTTTCCCAAAAATATCTTTAAATTCACTGTCAAAATCATCGGTGCTGGCATAAGTGAAATAGGCAGGAGCTGCGTAGTCCGTCTGGTTGTAATTTTTCTGCCAATTCAATTCTTTCAAGGGACGATTTTCTTTAAATTGGGAAGTGAAACATTCAAAGGTCCGTTCCGCTTGGGCACTTGTCGGTTTTCGCATATATTTCTCTTTTAACTGCTCCAGTTCCATCGTTTCAAAATCGCGGAGAAACGTTAGCCCTTTATCATGTTTGAAAAACTTGCCCCATTTTTGGATGGAAGGGAAGTCAACCGTAAATAGCTGTATATAGTAAAAGTCAAAAAGAGTGCGTTCTTCAGGTTTGAAAACGGGTTGTGAATGAGGATGGTGCTGAATGGTCCTACCGATGAAAGTCTGGCAAAACTCATTATATTCCTGTCCATAATCCAGCATGATATGCCACAACTCATCGATGACTGAATTAAACATTTCAACTTTTCCAAACACAGCAGTCATAATCAAGTAGCGTTTCAATTCACGCCATGCCTGATTGACCCTTATCTGTGAATCCCTTGGATGCTTCAGTCGGAATTCAGTATTGACCTTTTCCATATAATCGATATCCAGTGCTTTGTTAAGTTTTTCTATCAATGCTTCTGAAACGATTTCCGTTGCATGCAGATCTAAAGTTTCCGCATGGTATTTACGGAATTCATATTGATAGCGTTCCAATTTTGCCGGCTCACTTTTTCTTTTCATGAAATTGACCAGGAAAACAGCAAAAATTGCCGCGAGAATGACATAAAAGAAGGTCATTTTGTTCACTCCTCTTAATCTATGGGTATATTACTTTAACATTATCTTACATGTTATTGGAAGGGATTGTAAGTCATTACTGTGATTTTTAATCCTGAAACGGGATGCGTCTTTTTTTTGGTATGGAAGGGCTATTTAATTGCAAAGATCAAGCACTTCAAATAATGCCTCCAATCTAGTATAGTTAGTAAGGAAAAGGGGTGAAGGCATGTACTTGACAGTAAAAGAGACTGCGGAATATTTATCGATGCCGGAATCTTATATAGAAAGTTTGATCGTTCAAAATAAAATTCGCACCGTTCATGACGGGGAGCAGCATTTGATTTTTAAAGAGCAGTTTAATATGCATCTTGAACAGATGGAGAAATATAAGAAGCAATTAGCGGATTATTATAACGAGCCCATCCCCGAAGATATCGATGTGAAGGATGAGGATTAGCATCTGCCCATTTGGTAGATGTTTTTTCATGCATGAATGGCAGTGGAATTAAGGAACCGGATGTTCTAAAAAGGTCTTATCTAACGTCCGCATAATGGGGCTTACTGATGATTCAAATAATTTTGTTGTCAATGTAAGGTATTTGTAGTAGAATCCCTCAATTCCGTGTAAAATAGGAATTATCACAGCAGAATGGTAGTTAGGAGATAGGTAAGTGGTAAAAGAGTATTTGCAAAGCGAAGGTTTTTCAAGGTTAATTACATTAATTGTGTTAGTCCTCTTTTTAATAAGCATCGGAAGTATGGTTAATATCGTGTTATTCACATTTGTTTTCACTTTCTTGATGGGAAGGCTGGAGCAATTTATCATGATTCGGCTAAATAAAGTGATGCATATCAACTCTAAGGTTGTTATTAGCTTTTTATATGCAGTCGTTATTTCTTGTTTAGCCATCGTTCTTTATAAATATCTACCGGTCATAACGTTGCAATTTACGGAATTAGTTACACAGATCGTTTTCTTCTTTCAACATCCTCCCGATAGTCGGGTCATTCAATACGCCATTAGTTTAATGAACGAGACTGAATCGCCGCTCGATCTTCAAAAACAGATGAATACGCTTTATCTTTATGTATCTGATTTCGGCAAACTGGCATTACAGATTTTCCTTTCTATACTGCTTAGTCTATTTTTCTTATTGGAAAAAGATAAAATTATTCGTTTTACTTCTAAATTTAAGCGGGGTAAATTCAAATCCTTCTTTATAAATCTTGGTCACTTTGGAGTTAAATTCATCAATTCTTTCGGAAAGGTAATTGAGGTCCAGTTCTTAATAGCCATTACGAATGCAGTCCTTTCAGTATTTTTCTTATGGATTCTTGGATTTCCACAGTTGATCGGTCTAGGAATTATGATTTTCTTCCTAGGGTTGATTCCAGTTGCAGGAGTTATTATCTCCCTAGTTCCACTTAGCATGATTGCCTACAGTATCGGCGGTATGCCAAAAGTGATTGCTGTGTTTATCATGATTGTTGTGATCCATGCACTTGAAAGCTATATTTTAAATCCGAAATTCATGTCGGCAAAAACAAATCTTCCAACATTTTTCACCTTTATCATCCTATTGTTTTCCGAGCATTTCCTTGGGATATGGGGATTGATCATCGGGATACCGATCTTCATCTTCCTGTTGGATATGTTAGATATTGAAGAGGGGACTAAGGAAGTCCCCTGATAATCATTTAAGCAGCGGCCACGCTAATTTGGCCGCTGCTTATTTTTGTTCGATTAAACCTTTTGAAAGTTGGCACTATCTGTTTTCAATATAATAACCATTAATTGGAATGGAGGTGGAAAAAGTCTGTGCGTTTACCCATTAAAGCATAATTACGTTTCTAATTTACTGAGTTAATTGATTAAAAATTTATTTTACTAAAGTTATTTGTCCGACTTTTTATTGCATAAAAAAACAAATAAACGTATAATATTCTTGAAGGAATAAACTGAATCTTCTATAAAGTTAGATTTATCTGTTTTTTTAAAAAAAATAGAGTTTACGAGAGAGAAGAGGGGATTATTTTGAAAAAGGTTTCTTTTTTAGTTTTTGCCATGGTAACTTCTTTGTTATTAGTCATGACAGGATGCGGGAAGGATAAGGAAGTCTCGACAACCAGTAAAGAAGAAGAGTCCAGTGGAAAAACACTCAGGATCGTGACGGACGCCAATTATGCTCCATTTGAATTTCTTGAAGGTGATAAGATTGTAGGATTCGATGTTGATTTCATCAATGCTGTCGCTAAAGAAGCGGGTTATGAAGTTAAATTGGAAACCGTTGGTTGGGATCCGATTTTTGTTGAAATTGAATCTAAGAGAGCGGATGTCGCAATTTCTGCGATTACAGTGAATGACGAAAGAAAACAATCTTATGATTTTTCGGTTCCGTACTTTTTATCCACAAACAAGATTCTCGTTCCAGAGAAAAGTGATATAAAATCAGGAAATGAATTGAAAGGAAAGGTCATTGCCGTTCAGACTGGTACAACCGGACAGGAAGCGGTAGAGAAACTCCTTGGAAAAAATCACAAGGACATCAAGAAATTCGAAAATAATAACCTGGCCATTCAGGAATTACTAAAAGGGGGAGCTTCGGCTGTCGTAGCTGATAATACGGTTGTTGAAGAATATGTGAAAAATAACCCGGATCAAAAATTGAAAGTCGTTGAAGATAGCAATAGTTTCAATAAGGAATTCTATGGTCTTATGTTCCCAAAAGGCAGTGAATTGAAATCGGAGTTCGATAAAGCAGTGAATGCCATTTATGAAAATGGTAAATACGCAGAAATTTATAAAGAGTGGTTTGGTACTGATCCAGATATCGAAACATTGAAAGCACAACAATAAAAACAAGTGGATAGTAGAAGATTGCGTAACTTTACGTGTGAAGTTACGCAGTTTTTTTGGTCTTTAGGAGGGGAACGGAATGAGTTTTCGCTGGGATATTATTTTTGAATATGCTCCTTTCTTATTAAAAGGAACATTACTTACTATAGGGCTGTCGGTTTCCTCCATCCTCATCGGAACCTTTTTGGGGTTATTGATCGGTTTAGGGAAAATCATGAGAAACAAAGTGCTTGCCTTTCCATTTTACTGTTATGTCACGGTTTTTCGCGGAACACCGCTATTAGTTCAAATCTTTTTAATCCATTTTGGCATTGTGCCCTTTTTTACCGGGGAAACGAATGCAGTAACTGCTGGGGTCATTGCTTTATCTTTAAATGCAGCCGCATATATTGCGGAAATTTTCCGTGCGGGCATTCAATCCATCGATAAAGGGCAAATGGAAGGGGCACGTTCATTGGGAATGACCCATACCCAAACAATGATTCATGTTGTATTACCTCAAGCTTTTAAACGAATGATCCCTCCGTTGGGAAATGAATTCATCGTATTATTGAAGGATTCATCCCTGCTTTGTGTCATTGCAGCACCAGAATTAATGTATTGGGGGAAAGCGATGGGGAGTCAGTATTTTAAAGTTTGGGAGCCATATTTGGCATGTGCCTTCATTTATTTATTCCTGACCCTCATTTTAAGTTTCGTATTAAATAGACTCGAAAGAAGGTTGAAAACAGAATGATCAAGGTCGAGAATCTAAAGAAGTCATTTGGGGAAAATGAAGTATTGAAAAATATCAATGCAATCGTTGCACCTCAGGAAGTAGTGGTGGTAATTGGGCCTTCTGGATCGGGTAAATCCACTTTCCTCAGGTGTATCAATCAACTTGAAACGATAACGGGAGGCCATATTTTCATCGAGGGACTTGATACGACAGACAAGAAGGTCAATATCAATAAAGTTCGAACGGAAGTTGGCATGGTATTTCAGCATTTTAACTTATTCCCTCATAAGACTGTTCTTGAGAATATTATGCTCGCGCCTTTAAAGGTCCGCAAGATTTCCAAAGAACAGGCTTCCCAAAGAGGCATTGAACTGCTTAAGAAAGTGGGGCTTGCCGAGAAAGCAAACGCATACCCGGATTCATTATCGGGGGGACAAAAGCAACGTGTGGCAATCGCCAGGGCGTTGGCGATGGAACCCAAAATCATGTTATTCGATGAGCCGACTTCCGCTCTTGATCCGGAAATGGTCGGTGAAGTCCTTGAGGTCATGAAGCAACTGGCCAAGGAGGGCATGACCATGGTGGTGGTGACCCATGAGATGGGGTTCGCAAAAGAAGTTGGCGATCGCGTGATTTTCATGGATGAAGGTTATATTATCGAAGAAAATATCCCCAGTGAGATTTTTGATAATCCCCAGCAGGGAAGAACCAGAGCCTTTTTGAGTAAAGTGCTATAATTAAGCTTTTAAGAAAAAAACCTTCCGTTAATGGAGGTTTTTTTTAGGAACATATCATTGGCTTCATTTGATGCATGAAGCGCCTAAAAGCGATTCAGGGCTTTTACCGAGCACAAGCATACTGATTTTGGCATATCCAATATTTTTATATTGGGACAAGGTCTGATGTAATACCTGGAAATTCGGATCATCCTTTAACTTTTGAACTTCCTCTATATATAATCTAATAACGGAGGGCATAACGAATTCAGGGGTACATTCGTTAGGGGTTACATCCATGATTAATGTCCCCATAAATTGATATTTAAATTGAAACGCCCGTGTTAAGGCAACGACATGGAGCAGTTTATTAAATAGTTCGGGGTGTGAACTCTTAATTTTCTCCAGAGTTGCTTCTGCTGCATGTAACTCATCGACATTAGATAAAGTGATCATGAATATCTCCTTTCCGAAACTATGGAATCCATCGGCATTTAACGTGCTTACCAAGTCTAACCCCGCCCTTACGTATTGTAAAATGGTTAGATGTTATCATGTGCATAACCAAAATCTATGATAGTGCTTACATCGATCATGCCTTTTAATTCACTCTTTATGTGACAACGCTTCCCTCGTATATTTCAGCCATTCTTTTGCAGCGCATGAAAGGTAATGGTCCTTACTCCAAATGAATCCCAAATTCCAACTAATGGAGGGGTTTTTAACCTTGATGGACTTTACGCGTTCATCATTACGACATAAACTTTCAGGCAATAGAGAAACGCCAAGTCTACAGTAAACCATTTCCTCAATAAAATCCCAGCGTGAGCTTTCCGTGACGATATGTGGAGAGAAGCCGGCTTCATTACAGGATGAAATGACGAGATCACGAAGGACGTAATCTTTATTGAATAAGATGAAAGACTCGTTTTCCAGGTCGGCCAAATCGATTTCTTCCCGACAAGCATATTGATGGGAGGGATGAACAATCAAGTTGATGTCTTCTTCTAAAAAAGCAAAATGATGAAAAAGTGCGGTGTTGGTTGGCAGGACTATTACGCCTATATCAATTAAGTCATTTTGGACTGATTCTTCAATTTTCTTTGAACCATCCTCTACTAATTGAAAGGTAATATTGGGATAGTCCTCATGGAAACGGCTAAGAATTCGGGGGAAGAAAGAGGCGTCGATGATCGGCGGCAAACCGATGCGTATATGCCCCTTTTTTAAACCTAATAAATTGTCCATTTCCGTTTCTAAATTGTGAAAGGCCTTATCAATCAATTTTGCCTGCTCTAAGACGACCCTGCCAGCATCGGTCAAGATCATTTGCTTACGGGAACGATCAAAAAGTTCAACGCCTAGCTCGGTTTCCAGGTTTTTAATCATCTTGCTTATAGTCGGCTGGGTAATGAATAAATGATCGGCAGCCCGAGTAAAGCTATTGAAATTGGTTACCTCTATAAAGTATTGCAAATGTTTAATATCCATTGCTTCACCTGTTATCCTCATTAAAATTACTTTCATTTTACCTGTAAACGGAAGTGTTTGTAAAACATGATAAGTATTGAGTTACCTAATGTTCATGCTCGCATAAAGAAGCTGGATTCCAAAGGGAACCCAGCTTCTCTAGGACAGGCCATAAGAAAAGTTTGCAGCACATTTTATTTGACCAATAAGACAGGCACAGGGGAATGCTGGACGATGTAGTGACTCACGCTGCCCAGGAATTCCTTGAAACCACTCAATCCGCGGCTGCCCATGATGATAAGGTCACAATTCTGGGATTGTGCATGTTCCAATAAAGCCGTGATGGCTGAACCTTCTACGACAAATGTTTGGGATGGATTCGGGATTTCGGATAATAGCACTTCCGCTTTTTTTATTACTTCATTGCCATACTTGAGCATGGATTCTTCAATTTCCTGAAAAGCATTGCCATATATATATGGTTTGATTGGAAGTGTAACAGCGTGAAGCACCTGGATTTCGATAGAGGGATCCAGCTTCGTTAATTCAATCGCTTTTTCTAAAGATTTAAGCGCCAATTCAGATTCATCATAAGCAACTAATATTTTTGAACATAGCATGATCTTGTCCTTCCCTTCTTTTGAGGAATATACTAATAGTATATCAGTCTAAATCTTTCGCACAGTTTCATATATTGTAAATTTTGTGAATATTTATTGAAGTTTACGTTAACGTCAATGTTAAAATAAAGGTAAACAATCCCTTTGCAAAGCGTGGTTTTAACATGTACACCATTTCTGAGTTAGCAAAAGAATTCGAATTGACGACAAGGACTCTCCGATATTATGAGGAACTGGGTATGCTCAGGCCAAAGCGTACTGAAACGGGAAGAAGAGTTTATGGAAAGAAAGAATACGCACAACTCAAAATCATAATGCGCGGTAAGAAGTATGGGTTTTCGTTAGTGGAAATTAAGGATATAGTCCTTTTATTCGATAAGGATGGGACGGGTATTAAGCAATTGGAAAAAACGATAGAAACGGCAGGACAGAAATTAAGCGAAATTAATGAACGCATTAAAGAGCTGGATGGATTGAAGCAGGATTTTGAACAGGTAATCAAAGGCTTTACCGAAACCCTTTGTGAATTGAAGGTGAAACAGGCAAGCGGTGAAATTAATATTGAAAATAGGTTTTATGATCGTGAAAGATGAATATATATTCTAGACGAAACAAATGAGGTGAGGAATTGGAAATTCAAGAAAGCATTGCAGTGGTGACTGGCGGGGCATCAGGTCTGGGAGCGGCGACAGTAAGAAACATCATTAAAAAAGGAGGAAAAGCGGTCATATGTGACCTCTCGGAAGAAAATGGCGCTAAACTGGTGCAAGAATTGGGAGATTCAGTCCTTTTTGTTAAAACGGATGTAACAAGTGAAGAAAGCGTATTGGGAGCGTTGGAAAAAGGAATTGAAAAATTCCAGAGTATCAACACGGTCGTCAACTGTGCTGGTATTGCAATTGCTGAGAAGGTCATAGGCAGGAAAGGTGCACATGAATTGAAAGCGTTCTCAAATGTGGTGACAATCAATTTGGTCGGTACATTTAACGTGATCCGGCTTGCAGCTGAAAAAATGGCCGAAAATGAGCCGAACCAAGAGGGGGAGCGCGGGGTCATTATCAATACTGCTTCGGTAGCTGCCTTTGAAGGACAAATCGGACAAGCTGCATATAGTGCCTCCAAGGGAGGGATTGTTGGGATGACCCTGCCGGTTGCAAGGGAGCTTGCAGCCAAGGGGATACGTGTTGTATCGATTGCACCGGGTCTATTCCAAACTCCGATGTTCGATTCATTGCCTGATGAAGCAAGGACGTCATTAGGTAAAACCGTGCCATTCCCTTCAAGGCTCGGGTATCCCGAAGAGTACGCTAAACTAACGGAAAGCATCATAACGAATCCAATGCTGAATGGGGAAACCATCAGACTGGATGGGGCCATACGAATGTCACCCAGGTAAGTGTGAATTCCTTTCAGGAAAGACAATGCCATTTATTGTGATTATTTGAAAAAGGGCCTTCCTAAATGGAAAGGCCTTGGACAAAGCCGTACATGAGGAGATAAAACAGATGAAACATCCATATCTAAGTGAAGATCATGAGATTTTCCGCAAATCATTCCGAAAATTTTTGGAGAAAGAAGCAGTTCCCCACTATGAACGATGGGAAGAAGAGAAAATCATTCCCAGATCATTTTGGGTGAAAATGGGGAAACAGGGTTTTTTATGTCCGGATCTTGGAGAAGAGTATGGGGGTTCCGGGGTAGATTGGGGCTTTGCGGTCATTATTAATGAGGAATTGGAAAGAGTGGGTTCTGGTTTCATTGGTTTCGGACTACACAGTGACATCACTGTTCCTTATATTGCCGCATACGGAAATGGGTCGCAGAAACAGCGCTGGCTTCCAAAATGCACGACAGGGGAAATCATTACAGCCATCGCGATGACAGAGCCTGGAACAGGTTCGGATTTAGCCAATATTAAAACGACTGCGATTTTGGATGGAGATCATTACATATTAAATGGCCAAAAGACATTCATCACAAATGGCATTCATTCGGATTTGGTCATCGTTGCTTGTAAAACGGAACCAAGTGCCGTTCCGAAGCATAAAGGGGTTAGCTTAGTTGTGGTCGAAAGGGACACACCTGGATTTTCCAGGGGACGCAAACTGAAGAAACTTGGTTTGCACAGTCAGGATACAGCAGAACTCATCTTCGAGGATTGCCGTGTTCCAAAGGAAAACCTGCTTGGTGAAGAAGGCAACGGTTTTACTTACTTAATGGAGAAATTACAGCAGGAACGTCTTGTTGTTGCCATTTGTTCCCAAACGGCATCTGAGGATATGCTGGCCGATACGATCGAGTACGTGAAAAGCAGGGAAGCTTTCGGAAAATCCGTGAGCCAGTTTCAAAATACTCAATTCAAAATCGCTGAAATGGCAACCGAAATCAAAATGGGGCGTGTTTTCCTGGATCAATTGATCGCCAATCATATGGCGGGTGAACAGGTGGTCACGGAAGTGTCGATGGCAAAATGGCGCTTGACGGAGACTGCGAGAAAAATATCGATTGAATGCATGCAGCTCCATGGCGGCTATGGATATATGGAAGAATACAAGATTGCCAGAAGGTATCGGGATGTCCCGGTAGCAAGCATCTATGCCGGGACAAATGAAATCATGAAGAAAATCATCGCTAAGAATCTTGGCCTTTACTAAAGACAGGATGAGAAGGGAAGAGAGTATATGCGGGAAGTGGTTATCGTCGAAGGGATTCGCACGCCAGTCGGCAGAAGGAACGGTGTATTGAAAGACGTTCGCCCAGATGATCTGGCAGGGGAAGTATTGAGGCAGCTGATTGAAAAGGCAGGCATTGATCCGTCTATTGTCGATGATGTCATTTTAGGTTGTGTTTCACAGGCTGGCGAACAGGCCGGTGATATAGCACGCGTTGCTGCACTGATTGCCGGTTTTCCGATTGAAGTTCCGGGAACGACGATTGATCGTCAATGCGGATCAAGTCAGCAGGCTGTCCATTTCGCTTCCCAAGCCATTTTGTCGGGAGATATGGATGTGGTAGTGGCGGGAGGAGTGGAAAACATGTCCCGAGTCCCTATGGGGTCTAATTATCAAGGAGCCGTAACGAGTCCAAAGTATTTAGAGAGCTATGAGGTAATCAATCAAGGTTTATCGGCTGAAAGAATTGCCGATAAGTGGGGAATAACACGTGAAGAATGTGATCAGTTTTCCGTTGAGAGTCATGGCAAAGCAATACGCGCTCAAAAAGAAGGCTATTTTGACCGTGAAATGATATCAGTAATTGGTACTGATAAGGAAGGGAATTATATGGAGGTTAAGGAAGATCAAGGTCCAAGGGCCGAAACTACGCTGGAAGTACTTGCTGGATTAAAAACGGTTTTTCAAAAAGATGGTTTAATCCATGCCGGTAATTCAAGCCAGATCAGTGACGGTGCTGCCGCTTTATTATTGATGGAACGCAGTAAAGCGGAAGAACTTGGATTGAAACCGCGCTTTAAAGTGCATACACGGGTTGTTGTCGGGTCAGATCCAACCCTGATGCTTACGGGCCCGATACCTGCCACTCAAAAGGCTTTGGAAAAAGCATTCCTTTCCATTGATGATATCGATGTCTTTGAAGTGAATGAGGCTTTCGCTCCTGTCCCGATTGCCTGGCTAAAAGAAACGGGGGCAGACCCCATGAAGCTGAATCCAAATGGCGGGGCGATCGCCTTAGGTCATCCTCTTGGCGGAAGCGGTGCCCGATTGATGGTGTCGATGATCCATGAGTTAGAAAGAACAGGCGGCCGTTATGGGCTGCAAACAATGTGTGAGGGCCAAGGCATGGCGAATGCCACCATAATTGAAAGATTGGACTGAAACGGGACCAACCGGTTATGAACATTGTAATTCGCACGAAAGTAAAGCTGAAATAGGGATGAAACCGACCTTCGGCAGGATGGCCTGAACTCTTCCTGTTGATGGTGGGTTTACTTGAGGAGGAAAATGATATGTCAGTAACGATTAAAAATATCTTTGATCAGACGGTTCAGAATTTCCCCATAAAAGAGGCTATCTACGACGTGAGAAGAAATATCCGTTATACGTACATTCAGTGGAATGAGCAGGTGAATAGATTGGCGGCGGTCCTTCAAGCGGAAGGAGTGCGAAAAGGGGACAGGGTCTCTACATACCTTTACAACAATGAAGAGCTTGCCACCGCATTCTTTGCCTGTGCAAAAATCGGTGCAATCTTTAATCCAATCAACTTCCGCTTAATGCCAGAGGAGCTGGCCTTCATTTTAAGTGACGCTTCTCCAAAGGTCGTTATATTCGAACAAGAATTGGAATCGACCGTTGCCGCCGTTGAGAAGCGATTTCCGGAAACGGCTTTCTGGTTTATTGATGATGAAGTGCCTGGATATGCCAAAGGTTACCGCCAAAAAATGGCCAGTATCTCATCAAAGCCAGACGAAGTGGACGTTCACGAGGATGATGTTTATGCCATCATGTATACGAGCGGGACAACCGGATGTCCAAAAGGGGTCATTCACCTTCATAAAGATATGATCAAACAAGCAGCAATTTTAATAGAGGCCATGAAGTATGAACGCTCTGATATCGGTTTGATTACTGCACCGATGTTTCATTGTGCTGAATTGCATTGTTCCTTTTTACCTCGCGTACAGGTTGGTGCCACAAATGTCATATTACATCAGTTTAATCCCAAAAAGGTTATGGAAATGATTGAATCCGAGGGGATCACCAAGTTATTTGCTGCACCAACGATGTGGAACATGCTCATTCAGGAAAACTTGGATGAGTATAAATTCCAGAGCTTGAAGCTGGGGCTTTATGGAGCAGCCCCGATGGCCCCATCACTTGTACGTGCCTGTCAGGAGAAACTTGGCATCCAGTTCATCCAAGCTTATGGAATGACTGAAATGGGTCCGGCCATCACTCTCCTATTGGAAGATGATCAAATTAGGAAAGCGGGTTCTGCCGGCAAAGCATGTTTCGATCATGAAATCATCATTGCCCGTCCGAATGACGAAGGGCCATCAGATCCCGATGATATTTTGGAACCTGGGGAAACAGGTGAAATCCTTGTGAAAGGTCCATGTATTATGCAGGGGTACTTTCAAAAAGGTGGAGAGACAGAAAAAGCGCTATACAAAGGTTGGTACCATTCCGGTGACATCGGTTTCCTAGATGAAGATGGATATCTGTGGGTCAAGGACAGAGTGGACGACATGATTATCTCTGGTGGGGAAAATATATATCCACGTGAAGTGGAAGACACACTTTATGAGCATCATGGAGTCCTCGACTGTGCAGTACTTGGTCAGCCTGATGATAAATGGGGGGAAATTGTAACGGCCTTCATTGTAGCCAAAGACCCAACGCTTGCGGAAACCGATTTAGAAACGTGGTGTAGGAACAGTGATACACTTGCGAACTATAAACGTCCAAGAAGATATATATTCTGTAATGATCTGCCTCGAAACGCAAGTGGGAAGATACAAAAATTCTTGCTTCGTAAACAGTTGGAAGAAAATGTTGATGGAAAAAGTTTGGGGAACCTTCTTTAATGCCGGGGGCAGTAGTCAAAAGGCCAAGATACAGCATATAAATTTAACCCATGAAAATCAGCTTAGGCAGCAGCTGGTATGAATTGATTCTTTAGTTGAATTAATAAATGCATAATAATCCTGTGGAACAAATCAAAGAGAGAGAATAGTTATCCACAACAAAAATGCAGAGTACTTAGTATAACATCCCCTTTATCCACATAATCCACAGGGTTATCCAGAAATAACATTATTTTCATGTTAATAAGGTGAGTTATTGCACTTGTAGATTGTCGGTATTTTCAGAATATATCCACAATATACACAAGGTTGTGGATAAGCTATGTAAATAAAGAAAATATAAGGGGCTGATTTACAGCCCCTTGATTAGTTTCTCCTGCTTATGAGCGGCGATTATGTGCACGGCGGTCAGCCGCATTTGCCCGGGCTTGTGCCTTGACGTCTTCCTGGTCAGCCAGTTCGGAAGAATATTCAACGTCAAGTCCGTCACTTTTCAGGTTTTTAGGAACCTGAGGAAGTTTTTGTTTGTTCTTATCTCGATTATGGTGTATGTTATTTCGTCCCATGTTAGCGCCCCCTAGAATAAAAAATAAGCTGGAGATGAATTCACAATTATCATCTCCAGCTTATTTTGTGTTGAGTGGCTGTTCAAAATGTAAGGGAAAAAACTCCAAACTTAACGACGGGATTTCTTCTCGGTATATCCACCAGCTCGATCTGCTTTTTTAAATTCGCGAGCATAAAGAATTGCTTGGGTACTAGTTAAGTTACTTTTCTCTTTATCGTGTTTTTTGAGCAATTAGATCATCTCCATTTCACTTAATATCCCTATTTTTTCCTAAAATGACCCTTTCATACGTGAGAATCTTCTTTTAAGATATTTTGTAAAGCTTCTTTAAGGGTTGGAAAGGAGAAAATGAATCCTTCCTCTTTAAGTTTGATGGGAAGGACATTTTGTCCTTCAAGCACAAGTATGCTCATTTCCCCCAGCAGTTTCTTGAGGAAAAAGGGAGGTACAGGTAACCAATGGGGCCTGTGAAGGACAGCTCCTATCGTTTCCCCGAATGTATCCATCTGAACGGGGTTCGGTGCCGTAAAATTGACTGGACCTTCTATCCTTGAATCGTTCATGCAGAAGGTGATTGCACGGACAGCGTCATGAATATGAATCCAGGAAAGCCACTGATTCCCTTTACCCATCTTTCCTCCGCCGAAAAGTTTATAAGGTAGGACCATCATTGGCAATGCGCCTTCTTTTTCTCCCAGGATCACACCGAATCTTGTTAGGACGAACCTTTTACAGTAAGAGCGGGATTTAGCGGCTTCCTTTTCCCAAAGCTTAACAGTACGGACCAAGAAATCATCACCGATGGATTCAGAGGTTTCGGTAAATGTGTCATGGTCCGAAATCCCATAATATCCGATTGCACTTGCGTTGATGATGACAGACACTTTTTCGGGCAGCATGGAAAGGATCCGGTTCATCTCTTTGGAAGCTTCGACCCTGCTTTCGACAATCCGGCGTTTTCTTTCAGGATTCCAACGCCCGCTGTTTAAAGATTCACCAGCAAGGTTAATGAAAACATCGAGCCCCTCCAAATGCTTTTCCGGCTTTGCGTCCTTGGTCAACCAGCCGATATATGTAGAATTTGACCGTTTTTTGAACTTTTCGGGATGCCGGGTCAAAATATATATATCATGATTTTCTTTTGATAATTCATCAATAAGGGCTGTGCCGACAAAACCGCTTCCACCAGCAATGGCTATTTTCATGAAAACCACTTCCTTTCCCTTTTCTTTTCTTCACTTTAACATGCCCATTTGCTTTTTTCATTTTTAGACATGCTATATCTAGAAATGGTACACGTAAACGGGTAAAGTAGGAATGGGGGTGGATTTTATGCCAAACATAACAAAAATAACAACCCAAAAAAAACGTAAAGATCGTTATAACATTTTCGTTGATGAAAAATATGCTTTCAGTGTGGACGAAGAAGTGCTATTGAAATTTCATTTGAAAAAGGGTATGGCACTCGATGGCCTGCTCCTGGCTGAAATACAATTTCATGATGAAATCCAAAAAGCATTTACTGATGCACTTAATTATTTATCATACCGGATGCGTTCGGAATCGGAAATTCGCCTTTATTTGAAAAAGAAGGAAACAGAAGAGCCGATTATAAAGGAAGCGATACATAAGCTATACAGCTTTAACTATTTAGACGACCTTGAATTTGCCAAGGCTTACGTACGGACCCATGTGAACGGAGGCAATAAAGGGCCCACTACCCTTAAGCTCGAGCTTAAGGAAAAAGGGGTACAAGAAAAGTTGGTTGTCGAGGCATTGAAGGAATACCCCTATGATATTCAGATTGAGCATGCAAGGAAACTTGCTGGAAAATCGGTCAAAAAGGAAAAAAACATTTCGGAACGGGCATTAAAGCTAAAAGTTGAACAAACCTTGTTACGGAAAGGTTTCCCGAGAGATGTCATCCTTGAAGCACTTGAAGATGTGGCGGTTGAAAAGGATGAAGATGAACAATGGGATTCTCTATGCCACCATGCCGAAAAAATGAAACGCAGATATAAAAACCATGAAGGCTTCGAATATGAACAAAAAATGAAGCAGGCATTATACCGAAAAGGTTTTCCAATAGAATTGATTGAGCGTTATCTTTCCAATCCTGAAATGGATTAAGTGCATCGATAGCCAAATCACAAAATTTTGTTTAATATAGAAGTAAATTAATATTTCATTTAAGGAGCCATATATATGAGCGACGTAAGATACAGCAAGTTGTCGGTCTATGAACTGCAGCAGGAAATTGCAGCATTGACTGAAAAAGCGAGAAAAGCAGAGCAATTGGGAATGGTTAATGAATTTTCTGTATTGGAACGGAAAGTGACGATGGCCAAGGCCTATTTATTAAATCCCGATGATTTCAAAAAAGGTGAAATATATCAAATTGAAGGCGATCCCGGTGTCTATTTCAAAATTGATTATATGAACGGTGTATTCGCCTGGGGTTACCGCTTGGGTGGAAGCGGTAAGGAAGAGGCACTGCCAATTTCAATGTTGAAATAAAAAGGAACCGGGAAGACCCCGATTCCTTTTGAATTGCCTTAATTCGATCGCTCGTTTGAAGCTTTCATTCGTTCTTGAGGGTGTGTATTAATACTTCCATCTGCACGCTTTGAAGCATATCTTGCCTTTGCACGAGGCTCGCCTTGGAATTTATTATTGTTTTGGTTGGGGAATCCTTTTTGTTTATTTCGCAAGTTTTTCTCCTCCAGGCATCAGATTTATGAAAGAAGCGTTTCCGCTTACCACTAGTATGGGTAAGGGACTGTATAGTTCATTCTGTAAAAATATTGGCAATGAGGTGGTTCTAATGAATGATTACCATGAAAGATTAACCAAGAAACTGCTTGAGAAAAATGATCACATCACGTATGAGCAAGCTTTGACTTGGGTGGAATTATTATGGGAAGATTTCGAAGCGACCTATGCAAAGGCTGGACATGAATATGCCGGAGAAGAAATGACATCACGTGTTGTTAGGACCTGGATCGATAACTACGGTGAGCATTTCCACGAATTCATTGCAAAAAATCCTAAATATCAACATTTATTAAATCAACAGAATCGATTGCATTAAAAAAGCTGATTCCAGAGGGATTCTCTGGAACCAGCCTTTTTTCAGGTAGGCAGCGACTACAAAATAATATTCAATTTCTTCTGCAACTTCGCTTCGCTAAAGATCCAACCGGTATACGAATTCAAGATATTCAAATCGCGGTCTAAATGGACTACTGCCACAAACGGGTAATAACCATTGCTGCGGTATCTTAAATCGATAAAACGGACTTCATAATATTCTTTTTTCTGCTCGATTTCAAAGCGGTAAACCGGAGAAAAGGACAGAAAGGCAGCCAAGTTGATATCCTTCTTGGCGACTTCAAGAATTTCACTTTCAGGTAATGGCACTCGATCAAACGTATCAAGAATCTTCACATACCCATTATCGGCTCGTGCCACATAATAATTCTTTTCGGTGATTACCGCAATTTTCCAGCGGTGAAAACGCATGGTCGGTGATAAAAGAATTTTCCTTGCTCCAGGAATTTGTTGCTTTACGGCTCTTTTAATGAAAGCCTGCTCCCTGAATCTGGAAATGTAATAAAGAACAAGTATTCCGTAAATCGAGAGAAATAAATAGCCTGGAGGAAATCCAAAGCCCCATAATATCAGGCCGGCAACATGTATTCCAAAAATGAACGGGTCGAATGTATTGATGACCCCTAAAGCTACCCATTTTGAAGAAATTGGCCTAAGAGCCTGGGTCCCATAAGCATTGAATATATCCACGAATACATGAAGGAATACGGCTAAAAAGGTCCAAAGCCAAAGGTGAAGGTAATTTGCTTCAGGTATGATGGCGAAAAGTGCTCCGCTGATAATCAAGGGCCAAAGTAAAACAGCGGGAATGGAATGCGTGATTCCACGGTGATTTCGTATATATACAGCGTTATTCCTTAATTTTAAAACAGTGTCAATGTCTGGAGCTTGTGATCCCAATATCGTACCTGCAATGACTGCACTTGCAGTTACTGGGCTCTGCGCAATGACAGGATCTAATGTGGCAAGACCTCCAAGAGCAATTCCCATGACAAAGTGAGTACCTGTATCCAAAAAACTAACCTCCCTGCCACAATTTGAAAAAAATGGTCTTCTCTCATCATACCGTATTTATATATTAACCATCAAATGAATATAATTATCTTATTTTCGTGCCCCAATACAAATAAATGGATATGAACATGATATTAAAAAAAGAATGACCTACTATTGGTATTCCCATTTTTGATAAGAGTGTAACATCTTTGGAGGAACTGATGTGAAAGAAATAACGATCCCGACAATAGAAAAAATAAAAATTGATGATTTTCAGAAAGATTTAGTTAGCTGGTTTCTTGAAGAACAAAGAGAATTACCATGGAGGGAAAATAAGGACCCTTACCGTGTTTGGGTTTCTGAAATAATGCTGCAGCAAACGAGAGTGGACACGGTGATTCCATATTTCAACCGGTTTGTTGAATGGTTTCCCACACTAGAGGATTTTGCCATTGCAGATGAGGAGAAAGTCTTAAAAGCTTGGGAGGGTCTCGGATATTACTCACGTGTAAGGAATCTGCATAGTGCCGTTCAGGAAGTGAAGTCTTCCTATAATGGGATTGTACCGGACGATCCCGAGGAAATTTCCAAATTGAAAGGTGTCGGCCCTTATACAGCTGGTGCGATTCTGAGTATCGCCTATGGCAAACCGGAGCCAGCCGTCGATGGAAACGTTATGCGTGTTTTATCAAGGATATTGATGATATATGAAGATATAGCAAAGCCAAAGACTAGAAAAACTTTCGAGGCTGCCGTCAGAAAGCTGATCGATCATGATCATACTTCTGCCTTCAATCAAGCATTGATGGAACTGGGGGCATTAATCTGCACACCAGGTAAGCCTGCCTGTCTATTATGTCCCGTTCAAAGTCATTGTCTTGCATTTGAAGCAGGGGTTCAGTCGGAACTGCCGGTAAAAATCCAAAAGAAAAAAACGCGGGATGTACCAATTGTGGCTGCCGTATTGACGAATGAAAAAGGTGAATTTTTGATTCACAAGCGGGCTTCTGAAGGATTGCTAGCGAATCTTTGGGAATATCTGAATTTCGAGAACCATTCATCCCTACAGCATAAAAGGGAATTCTTCGAGAATCGGTTTCAGGAAATGTATGGTGTCAAACCGGAAATTACAGAATCACTTGTGAGAATTGAACATGTTTTCTCGCATCTTGTTTGGAAAGTGGACACGTATACGGGAATGATCAAAGAAGCCATCAGTGAAGAGACATTAAAAGAACACCAACTCAAGTGGGTGAGTGAAGCTGAGATGGAGGAGTTCGCATTTCCGGTTTCCCACCAAAAAATGATAAAGGCCTATAAAGAAAAAGAGCGTATTGAATAAAGGCTATTTAAATAAAGGTGCTAGTGAAATTTGGTATAATCAAAGAGGATATCCGCTAAGATATCCTCTTCTTTTGTTGATTTCCAATGTCATATCCGTATAAAATCAATCGTAAATGGTTTTCGTTCCATGAGTATAATCGGCTTCCTGCCTATTAAGTCCGCCCCTATTTTCAATTTCTTTGACGATTTCGCTATGGATACTCTGTCCTTCTTGGTTTAAATAAGGTACCATTTGTTGAAGGGAGTGATGAAAATAGGCTAGTTCACTATTTTCCCAATCCGATTTTTTCATCATCGACAACTCTGTCATATCACGTCCAACATACATAACAGTAACACTCCTTTTAAAAATGATTTTTATTACTCTGTGTTTACTCAGAAAGGATGAATAAACGAATGGAACAAAAAGTGGCACTCGTTACAGGTAGCAGTAAAGGTTTAGGTAGAAGCACGGCAATAAGGCTTGCAGAGGAAGGTTACGACCTCGTTATTAATTATGCCCGGAGCAAGTCGAAAGCATTAGAAGTGGCAGCTGAAATTGAAGCGTTGGGGCGTAAAGCTCTTGTAGTCAAGGCAAATGTAGGCGACGTTGCGAAAGTGAAGAGCATGTTCGAGGAAATCGATGCTTATTATGGACGTTTGGACATCTTCATTAATAATGCGGCATCAGGAGTACAGCGGCCATTGATGGAGCTTGAAGAATCACATTGGAACTGGACCATGGACATCAATACAAAAGCCCTCCTTTTCTGTGCACAGGAAGCGGCGAAATTAATGGAGAGGAACGGCGGAGGGAAAATCGTCAGCATCAGTTCACTAGGGTCCATTCGCTATTTGAAAAATTATACAGCCGTCGGAGTATCGAAAGCGGCGCTTGAAGCATTGACAAGATATTTAGCTGTTGAACTGGCTTCAATGAACATTTGTGTCAATGCCGTTTCTGGCGGTGTGATCGATACGGATGCCCTGAAATCCTTTCCGAATCGGGATGAAATGCTTGCTGAGGCGGCAGAACAGACTCCTGCTGGACGGATGGTCGAGGTTGAAGATATGGTGAATACCATCTTGTTTTTAATTTCGGATGGAGCGAGTATGATTCGTGGACAAACCGTTATAGTTGATGGAGGCATTTCGTTGCTTGTTTAAAATAATTGGAAAAATTTAAATGTTTTTAGTTGGATAACACTCCATCTTAATGGTTATCTTATTATCGTGGAGGTGATTATCAATGGCTAATAACAATAATAAATCACAAGCTGGTACTGACGTTCAACAAGTGAGAAAGCAAAACGCGCAATCTCAGCAAGGTCAAGGCCAATTCGGTACTGAGTTTGCAAGTGAAACAAACGTTCAACAAGTAAGACAACAAAACGCGCAATCTCAGCAAAAAAAAGGTCAAGGTCAAGCTCAAGGTCAATTTGGTACGGAGTTTGCTTCTGAAACTAACGTTCAAGAAGTGAAACAACAAAACCAAAAATCTCAAAGCAATAAAAACCAAGGCTAATTGCGGTTTTAAAAAAGAAAGGCATCCTTCTTTTGAAGGATGCCTTTCTTTTTTTGCCTCCATTGGATTCGACAAATGTTTCGTTGGGTTTACATTTTATGTCAAAGGAAAAGCCGGATAAAAATAGAATATACATACTATAGAAAAAATACAGATTAGGAAGGTGCATTCATGGAGGAATTTAACCGGCTTATAAACAATCAGTTGAAAACGATGGATAAGCTTTTACTTTTACAATCCGAAATCGAAAGATGCCAAGATATAGAGAAGCAGCTCCTTGACCAGCAAGAGGAGAGTGAAGCAGTCAACATTCAGGAAGAGATTCAACTTAAAAAGCAGGAATTGAAAAGTATCCATGATATGTTCGAGAGGCAAACGGAGGAAGTCATCCGTTATTTTCAACAAGGACAGGCTGCAATACAATAAATAACTGGCTAATTTCTAAGTTAAAATGGGTGGATGGTCAGGCTTTTTTGACTTATTTACACATTTTCACAGGGAGATTAGCCACTTTTGTTTTAAATTTATGAATAAATCGCTATAATATAGGAATATAGGGTAAATGGAAAAAAGTATATATTTTAAATACACACAATAACTGCAAACGGAATAGGGCACAGTACGCTGTCAGGGTGTCTATAGAAAGTAGGGAGAGATAAATGGGGATTGTTCCTGCCGAAGGAGGAAAAATCCAAATCCATAGCTATAAACATAATGGACATATCCATCGTATCTGGGAAGAGACAACCGTTTTAAAAGGGACCCAAAATCTGGTGATAGCGGCGAATGATCGTACTATGGTAACGGAATCAGATGGAAGGACCTGGATTACGAGAGAGCCGGCGATTTGCTATTTTCATTCAAAGTATTGGTTTAATGTTATTGGTATGTTGAGAGAGGACGGGGTTTATTATTATTGCAACATCAGTTCTCCGTTCACATACGATTCGGGAGCATTGAAATACATTGATTATGACCTGGACATTAAAGTATTCCCAGATATGACGTTTAATTTGCTGGATGAGGATGAATATGAAAGGCATCGGAAAGAAATGAATTACCCAGATGCCATCGATTCAATATTGAAACAAAACGTAGACTATTTAATTTATATGATACGCCAGCGAAAAGGACCATTCTCCGCAGAGTTTATTGATAGTTGGTATGAACGCTTTTTGACCTACCGATGAAAGAAAAGCCTGCTGCTTAAATAGCAGGCTTTTTCTATTGTGTACCATACCTACCCACTGATCGGACCATCCTAGAAAGCAGGAATGATTTTTTAAAATACCCAGGATATCTTAAAACCCTTGCCTCCTATAAATGTGTATGAAAGATATTGAATGAAATCCTTTTGATAGTTAATCTTCGAAAAGGAAAATATAATTGAAAAGCGCATGTAAGATTCCAAGTAGGCTGTTATGGAATTTTTTTAATATTTTGATGTAATGAATCAGAGAAATGGAGGAATTCCGTGGAGAGCATTAAGAGATATTTGCAATTCGTTAAACCGTATAAATGGCAGATAACCGGGACGGTATTGATTGGACTGTTAAAGTTCGCGATTCCGCTTTTGCTTCCATTGCTCAGTAAGTATATAGTGGATGACATCATCGGAAATGGCGACCTGTCCAAAGCTGTGAAGTCCGAACGCCTTTTATGGGCAATGGGCATCATGCTGTTCATTTTTGTTGCGGTTAGACCGCCGATTGAGTATTACCGGCAGTATTTCGCTCAATGGACTGGAACGAAAATCTTATATGATATTCGAAATGATTTATTTACTCATATACAGAAACTGAGCTTTAAATATTACTCCAATACGAGAGTGGGCGAGGTCATCTCAAGGATGATCACGGATGTGGAACAAACGAAGAATTTTGTCATCACGGGTTTGATGAACCTTTGGCTGGATATAGCAACGATTATCATAGTGATAGCCATCATGTTTAAGATGGACGTGAAGTTAACCATTGTTTCCATCATCATGCTTCCATTTTATGCATTTTCAATTAAGCATTTCTTTGGCAAGCTAAGAACCTATACAAGGATCCGGTCACAAGCGTTAGCGGATGTACAGAGTCACCTTCATGAAAGGGTCTCAGGGATGTCAGTCATCAAAAGCTTTGCGATAGAAGACAGGGAACAGGAGTTGTTTGCGAAGCAAAACAAGAACTTCCTGGATAAGGCCCTAAAGCATACGAGTTGGAATGCTAAATCATTTGCTGTCGTGAATACGATTACGGACATTGCCCCCCTACTAGTGATAGGTTTTGCCGGTTATCAGGTTATTCATGAACAATTATCGCTTGGTACCATGGTTGCTTTCGTTGGTTTCATAGACCGACTTTATAATCCCCTAAGACGATTAGTTAACTCTTCGACGACAATGACCCAGACATTGGCATCCATGGACAGGGTTTTTGAGTTTGTGGATGAGAAGTATGATATTGATGATGAACCAGGGGCGAAAGAGCTGGAGCATGTAGACGGCAGAATTACCTTTCAGGATGTTTCGTTTGCTTATGACGAGAAAGAGGCATCCGTTTTAAAACATATAAATTTGGATGTTAAACCAGGAGAAACCATTGCACTTGTTGGGATGAGCGGCGGAGGGAAATCCTCGATCGTCAGTTTAATTTCCCGTTTCTATGATGTGACTGAGGGAAGAGTATTATTGGATGGGACGGATATCCGTAAATATCAAGTCCGCAGCCTAAGAGATAAAATCGGGATGGTGCTACAGGATAATATCCTATTTAGTGAATCGGTTAAGGCCAACATCCTTATGGGTCGGCCCGATGCAAGTGATGAAGAAGTATTCGAAGCCGCAAAGGCTGCGAATGCCCATGACTTCATTATTGGTCTAAAAGATGGGTATGAAACCAAAGTCGGAGAGCGGGGAGTCAAATTATCCGGAGGCCAAAAGCAACGGGTTGCCATTGCGAGGGTATTTTTGAAAAACCCGCCTATCCTTGTGCTGGATGAAGCCACATCCGCATTGGACTTGGAGAGTGAACACTATATCCAGGAGGCGCTTGATATTTTAGCGAAAAACCGGACCACCATCATCGTGGCCCATCGCTTATCGACCATCACACATGCCAATCGGATCGTCCATATCGATAATGGGGAAATTACCGAAACGGGAACACACGAAGAACTGATGAAAAAGCAAGGGCATTACTACAGCCTATTTCAAGTGCAACAATTGGATTCTTAAGGGAAAAGGGACGACCAGATTATTTTCAGCCGATGAAAAATCCACAAGAAAGACCATTCCACTAACGGGAATGGTCTTTCTTATTATAATGATGAACTTTACTAACCGGGACGTACCCTTTATGAAATTCTTTTTTTATTCGGCAATTTTTTCCTGCCAGGAAGAAATTGCGGAAGATGCTTAATTCCCTCAGGCAAGGCGATGCCGACGATGATCAAGCACATACCGAACCATTGCAGTGACGTAACCTGTTCATTCAAGAAGATGACTGAAACGACCATCGCTGAAGGCAATTCCGCTGCACAAAGGATCGTTCCAAGCCCAACCCCCACTTTTGGCAAACTGACAGCAAAGAAAAAGAAAGGAACAAGAACACCCAAAGTGCCGAGTAACAAACCGTAGTACCATAGATTCGTTTGGACAAGGTTCGTAACAAGCGTGACCGGGTTAGTCGTGAATACAGCAGTCAGCATGGCACCCGTTGCAATGAAAAACAACCGTTTCATTGAAGATTCCCCAACTGCGAATTGAGAGTTGCAGTACATGTATAGCGCAAAAAGCAACGCAGACAATAGTCCGAACAATACTCCTTTTAGGCTTAAGGCAGATAGAGGCTGACCAAAGATTGCCCCCGCCAATAAGGTACCGATGAAGAGAACGAATATGGCTATGAGTTTATTTTTATCAGGGCGCCTTTTATTTAAGAAGCTTTCAATAAGGACGCCTATCCAGGTAAATTGAAATAAAAAGACAACGGCAATCGATGCGGGAAGCTCTGATACGGAAACGGCATATGCCTTTCCGACGAAAGTGGACATCATGCCCGTGAATAATAGTAATCCGGCACTCTTCCATGAAACTTTATATTTAAACGAAAAAAGAAATAAAACGGAGACAATCAGCCAACCTACGAGGTATTGACTGCCGACCAGCTCTCCAGAAGAATGGCCATCCATAAATCCAAACTTGATCATGGTGGATAATGTGCCATATGAGATCGAACCAATTAAGACCATTATGATATATTTCAAAAGTTGCATGTTTTTTCACCCCTATAAAAATAAAAATCGCCACCTGCCAAAAAGGCAAGTGACGAACGAAAAAAGGAAATCCTTTTAAAATTCCGTCTCTCAACAAAAGCTGAGTTTAAAAAAATGTTTGGTGTTGCATTAACTTAGCTTAAATTCTTTGTGAATATTTGTCAACCAGAAAAATAAGTAAAGCCTGCAACTCGATCTTTAAGCTGAAGGCGTGTCAGAGGGCGGAGAGGATCCTTTCATGGCATATAAAACAAAAACCCCCAAAGGCAAATATGCCGGATAGGGGGGCGTGTTTCAGTCGCCATTTTGCTGGAAATCTTCCAATGTACCACGGTACTCTTCGTCTTTCATTTTGCGAAGGTTAGACTTTTTTTCTATAGGTGGCTCATCGTTAGGCTTTTGATTGTGAAGCTTGGAAAGTGCCGAACGATAATCCTGGTCTTTCATTTTCAATTCATCATTGTCTGTTGGGGTGATGATTTCGGTAATGGGATCATCATCCGAAGAAGAAGCGGACTCTTCCAAGGAGTTCTCTTCCTCCACTGGCTTATCTTCAGGTGTTAATGCTTTGATATTGAATGTGATCAAACCCGTAATCGCTAAAATGGCAACGATGATAATTAGAATTATGCCCATTGAATCAAGCCTCCTAGAGCTCGTTTGTGAATGAACGGGTGACATGGGCTACCCGTTTTCCTAATGCTTCTCCAAGCTGTAAGTCATTTTTGGTTATGTTGTCATCCACACCGGGAGGGCAGCTTATCCCTACACCATAGTAGGAGCCATATAAGGCGTTTTCCGGGACCGTACCGGGTAAACCGACAATGATCATGCCTTGATGAAGCATAGGGGTGATTAAGTTCAGCATGGTAGCCTCAAGCCCGCCATGTATGGTGGCAGTCGTACAGAACACAGCACCCACTTTATTGATCAGCGCACCTTCTGCCCATAGATATCCAAGTTTATCAATCCACGTTTTCAAGCTCGAACTGATGGTGCCGAAATGACCCGGACAGCCCCAAATGATGGCGTCCATTTCCGGAAGCTTATAGACATCCGCCTCGTTTACATGGTCAATGAGTACCTCAGCCCCAGGAACCGCAGCGGCACCTTGAGCTATTGATTCGGCAAGTGCCTTCGTATGGTTTCCTTCACTGTCATATACAACATAGATCTTCATCCTAATCCCCCCATTTAATTAAACCGATTTTTTTACTGGCGAAGGCAGCAAAGGTACATCCAATTTTTCTTGTTTAGCTTGTTTGATTGCTTTGTCCTTCCGAACGTCACGCAAAAACAGTGAGAGAACTATACCGGCAATAGCAAAACCTGTTGCCCAAAAGAATGCATCATTGATTCCCATTACATTTGCTTGACCCTGGATTTTTGAAGAAATCAGCGACATAGCAGTCTCCTGTGCCTGCTCACTAGTTTGATTCATCGAACTCATGATGGATTGAACGATTGTTTGGAAATTCTGAACAAAACCAGGATCACTTGTACTCATTTCAGATCCTAAAGCAGTGCCATGGAAAGAAGCACGGGTTGTATAAATGGTCGTCACGAAGCTCGTACCAATGGCTCCGGTAACTTGTTTCAGCGTATTGCTCATTGCCGTACCATGTGTATTCAAATGCTTAGGAAGCTGATTCATCCCAGCTGTCATGATTGGCATCATCAGTAAAGACATTCCAAGTGAGCGGATGGCATAGATGATGACCAAAGTAGAATAGGTAGTTTCCGTAGTCAATTTTGCGAACTCGAAGGTTGTAATGGCAGTAATCGCTAAACCAACAAGTGCTAATGGACGAGGCCCGACCTTGTCAAATAACACTCCTGAAATGGGTGACATCACCATCATCACAAGGGCCCCGGGTAACATCAATAGACCGGATTGAACTGGTGTGAATCCTCGTAGAGTCTGTAAATATATAGGCAATAAGAATATCCCGGTAAACATGGCCACTGTAACGATGGCGGAAATGATATTCGATAATACGAACATGTCATACTTAAATACACGGAAGTCGAGCATAGGCGTTTCCGATTTTAACTGTTGAACCACAAATAGGGTCAGAAGGATAAGACCAATGATGATGGTTCCCAGAACGATGGAATCCGTCCAGCCTTTGGATCCTGCTTCACTGACACCGTATAGTAACGATGCAACACCTATCAAGGATAGTGAGGCGCCCATCAAATCCAATTTGATTTTCTTGGGTTCTGCTACATTACGCATACTTAAAAAGGCAAGTGTCATGATAATCATGCCTAATGGCACCATTGCGTAGAACATGACCCGCCAGCTATATTCCTGAATGACCCAACCTGATAAGGTTGGTCCGATGGCAGGGGCAAACATAATGGCCAGTCCAAAGATTCCCATTCCTTTCCCGCGCATTTCAGGAGGGAAGATGAAAAGAATGATCGTCATGACCAATGGCTGTAGAATCCCGCCGCCCGCCGCCTGAATCAGCCGACCTGTAAGGATGACGGGGAAATTTGGTGCGATGCCGCAGATGAATGTCCCGACGGTGAAAAGAAACATGGCTGCGAGGAATAAAATCCGCGTGCCAAACCGTTCTATTAAAAAAGCGGACAGTGGAATCAAAGCCCCATTCACGAGCATGAATCCAGTTGATAACCATTGAATTGTAGTCGCAGCTACATTAAATTCGGCCATCATCCTCGGCATGGCGACACTAAGCAGGGTTTGATTCAAAATGACCATGAACAAACCTAGCATTAAGATAATTAACATGGGGGCAAACTGTTTCATTCCCTTGTTTTCATTTACTGATATTGTTTGAGAAGCCATTTAAGGAAAGCCTCCTTTCTATATAACTGTGTGTGCCGGTTTATTTTGTTGAAATTTTCACTTCTGCGTTCATACCAGGCAGAACTTTATCGGAGGGTGCTTTAATGGAAATTTTAACAGGTACTTTTTGAGTGACTTTCGTATAGTTTCCGCTGTTGTTTTGATTGCCCATCACTGAAAAGACGGACGTTGTAGCATAACCGATCTGTTCCAATGTACCTTCGAAAACAGTATCGGGATCTCCATCGATGATAATATCGACGCTGTCACCTTTTTCAATATCCTTCAATTTATTTTCTTCAATATTAGCTGTTATAGATAAATCATCCATATTGATAGTCTGAGCAAGAGTTTGACCAGCTTGAACTAGCTGCTCATCATGCACTTGTGATTTAACGATTGTACCTTGTGCTGCTGTTTTTACTGCTTCTTTTCCGTCTAAGGTGGTTACATAGGCAACTTTGTCATTCTTACTGACGCTGTCTCCTTCGTGTAAGTCCCAATCTGCTAATTTACCGGAAGCGGGGGCAACGATTGTATATAGATCTCCTGACACTTTCGCTTCATCCGTTTTAATGAAATTCGTGCTTTCATAATAGTAATAAGCCCCACCGGCTACTACCGCTAATATAATAACCAAACCAATGACATTGATTAAAACTAAACGTCCTCTATTCACTTATTTCGCCTCCAAAAAAATATTGATGATTGATTCTTGTAATCCATTGTTGATTCACTTTCATTAAATGACTTCACCTATTTGATTGCAGCCTCCTATATCCAATGTATATTATTTAACTTTAATAAATATTAATTTTCATAAATATTAATATTATTAAGTAAAGAGTTTACCAGTTTAATTTATTTTTGTCATGTAATTTATTCGGAAAAGTGGTGGGAAATAAATACATAAAAATGGTTAAAATTTGAATTTCTTTTAGTTTTAAGGATATATGGAAAGTAAATTTGACAATGGAATGTCATTTAATTAAATTTAAGAAGTAGGATTGTCCTATATAAGGAGTGAGAAGGCTGGATTTTAAATGGGAAGTAACCAATAGTATAGAAATGCAGATTTTCCGGATTAGGAAGAAGCTTGGGGCCATCGTAGCAAAAAATCTTCAGCCTTATGGATTAACGTCGCCACAGTTTTTCATATTATTAATATTGAAAAAAGAGGGGGTCATTAAGTCGACCCAGCTGGCTGACTTCTTAACGGTAAAGCCAAGTGCGATTACCGTATTTGTAGATAAGTTGGTCGAAATGGATTATGTGAAACGACAGCCCTCCGAAAAGGATCGCAGGGTCATAAACCTTGAATTGAAAGAGGCAGGGCAAGAAATTTTGGGGAGAGTCCTTGCTGAGCATAACCAATTGATGGGCAAGAACTTCAATTCATTCTCAGAAGAAGAGCTGCAGGATCTCTTGCAGAAATTGGATACGATTGAAAGGGCGGCTGATCAAAACCTTTTGGATGATTGAAAAAGGCGCATCCTCTAAATAGAGACGAAAAAAAGACGGTTCCTAGGAACCGTCTTTTTTAATCCTCTTCATACTGGACAGATATTTCGTTATCTTCCTTATGGAAGGACTGGAAGCTGACAATCAGCTTTTCAAGATGTTCCAATTGTTCGTCATATTCAATGACTGCAGAAATCAATGGAACAAGGCGGGCAGATAGGTGGCCCAGATCATCATGCATTTCGTCCACTTGATTCTGCTGTTCGAAAAAGTGGGCGAGCAGCTCTTTACGACTTAAACAATCCTGGTCCCAATCTTCAATCTCCTCGATGGATTTGATTTTTTCGATATGCAGCAATATCAGTTGTTCATGCTTTCGAATCAAGGAATCAATCTGTTGTAGGATACTCCGTTGGAAATCTTCAGGCATTTGATATACTTCATTCTCGAATTTATGGACTCTCTTCAAGGTTTCAAACGCTTTTTTTGTTGTAATGATCATCTGCCGATAAACGACAAGCTTTCTTGCTTTGGCTATACTGTTCTTCTTGAAATATTCCCGTTCCTCTTTGTACATGGAATAGACTTGTTCCAAATCGAGTAACTCGGCCTTTAGTCGGCTGATGTCTTTTTTCAGTAAAGTGTGTTCTGTAGCATGTCTTGTGCTGATTCTGATCCATTTTAAGATGTCTTCCGTTACATCTGTGATGCGTGTATAAAGTTTAGCTTCATATTTTGGAGGAATGAAAACCAGATTCACGATAAAAGACGAAACGATTCCAAGCAAAACTGATGAGAGACGTATAAAGGCAAAATTCAGGAAATCCCCTTCCTGGTTTTCCATGATGGCAATTGCTGTCACGATGGAAAGGACGATCGTTTTATCCATTTTTAATTTTAGATTGATGGTTATGACAACCATCACGGCAAGACCGATAATAAAAATATCATTTCCGAACAACAAAACGAAGGAGACAGCAACCAACGCTCCAATGATATTTCCTTGAATTTGCTCCAGCACTGTTTGGTATGAACGGTAAATGGTCGGCTGTATTGCAAAAATTGCAGCAATCCCAGAAAGGACAGGAGCAGGAAGGTTAAGCAGTTCCGATATATAAAGCGCTAAAACAATTGCTATTCCTGTTTTGAGAATGCGGGCACCAAACTTCATATATAGGTTAATCCTTTCTTTGTGATGTAATTGATCATGGTAAGAAAAGGCTCTATTTATTTATAGGCTTTTGCTTAAAAATGTATTCTAACTTATTTGTTAGTACTTTACACTAAAATGAGAGGATGTAAACAAAAAGTAATATACAGGATTTTCCTTGAAGTTACAATAGGTAAACTCAAGTTTAATATATAAAGAAAATATAGGCAATTTCTTGATTGTTTTCAACTGTGTTTTTCTTCGTTTATAGATTATCACATGGTATATGACTGAAAAAGCTGATGCTCTCGAATTGAAGAGCATCAGCTTTTTTTATAAACGAATATCAATTTAAATATATCGGCATCACTCCGTGGATACAGCGGGATCTGCTTGTTCTTTAACTGGTACGACTTGAAGGAAGTGCTCTCCAGGGTTTTGAAGCAGGGCCTCTAAGGAGGCTGCTTCTTCCGTTTGGCCATGATCTTTCAAGAGGTCCGTGTATTTGCCAAGAAGTTCGGCCACGTCCTGCAGGCCTTTAGCAGATAGGGGCTCAATGGAAATCTTTGCTCCTTTTGCAACCCGCTTCTTAATGACCTCCTTGGTTAATCCAGATTCAGGCTGTTGCCGTAAATAAACGACACCGCCAGTCATCCCTGCGCAAATCCATGGACCTGGGTCACCTAGAACCAAACCTCTTCCATTTGTCATATATTCAAAAGCGAATCCCTTAATATTGGAAGTCACCGCAATATTACCGGTTTCCTTTTCAGGAAGTGGTTGTTTCAATAATCCTCCAATGATCATATCAGCTCCGGATAGCCGGATTCCCGCCCTGGCATCGGCATCACCTTGGGCAATGAGGAGACCGTGCTGTGCACCGTATCCAAAGCCCTTACCGACAGAGCCATTGTAGAACTTCCCATCTTTTCCGGGAGATTTAAAGATGGCAATATTACCGCCAATTGATGTTTTGCCAATTCCATCCTGGGCGCCGCCATTCACGCTGATTGAAATCCCCTCCGTATTGTATGCCCCAAGTCCATTACCTGGGATGGAACCATCCTGGTAGGATAGGTGAACGGGAGGAAGTTTTTTGTATGATCCGTCAAGTCTTCCCCTGACGCGGTGACAGGACACCCTGCTGCCGAGTACGCGCTGTTCGGAAGTGATCGAGCTATAGTTGCGAGATTGCTGCAGATCATCTACATGAGAATCCAGATATTCAGCGCCAACGGCAACCTGCATGGAGCCTTCATTCAAATATGCCGCGGTTTCTTTATGTGAGAATGGTGTTATATCCAATTTTTTTAATAAATAGGTTAAATCCAGTGATTGTTGACCCTTAACTTGCTGAAGCAAATCAGAACGTCCGACGATATCCTGCAGATTCTTCACCCCAAGGGATCCAGTCAACGATTGGAGTTCTTTGGCAAATGCACTGAACATATTCGTTAAACCTTGAACGGCTAAATCAAATTTTCGTGGAACAAAACGCCGCAGCCCATGTTCTTTAGCTTGTGCTTCCGATTCGATTTGAGTGGCGATGCCCACATGGCAGGTATCAAGGTGACATCCGCGGCACGTTGTACAGCCGACGGCGATCATCGAAAGGGTCCCAAACCCTACGCGGTTTGCCCCAAGCAGCATTAATTTCAATACATCCATCGAGCTTTTTAACCCGCCATCAGCCCAAATTTCAACGGTCTGACGAATGCCTGACTCAAGCAGTGCGTTATGGGCAGCTTTTACACCAATCTCAACGGGTAGACCGACATGTGCGAGTGCATGAATCCTGGCAGCGCCTGTTCCGCCATCAAAACCAGAAAGCGTAATGATATCGGCCCCTGCTTTGGCGACGCCGACCGCAATCGTACCAATGTTTGGAACGACCGGTACTTTGACGGCAACTTTTGCTTTGTCGTTTGCCGTTTTTAACTCATAGATCATTTGGGCCAAATCTTCAATTGAGTATATATCATGGTTATTGGAAGGGGAGATCAAGTCGGAACCGATTGTTGCATTCCGGGCTTCCGCGATTTTCGCTGTGACCTTGGACCCGGGAAGGTGACCGCCTTCACCAGGTTTTGCCCCTTGCCCAATTTTAATTTCCAATAGATTTGAAGAGTTCAAGAGTTCTGCATTGACACCGAAACGGCCGGAAGCGATTTGCTGTCCGCGGGATTTCGGGTACTTGCCCAGCATATCCTTGATTTCCCCGCCCTCACCATTCATGCTGATCATGCCTAATCGCTCGGCAGCTTCTGCATATGCCCGGAAAGCAATCTCATTTTGTGATCCAAAGGACATGGAGGCTATGACGAACGGCAATTCCTGTTCTCCGACAGAAAGGCTGACTTCTTCAGAAGGTATGGAAGCATCTGAAGGTTTTAATGATGTCAAATGGCGGATCGTCGTAGGATTGGACTCTTCCTGTTCGGTGATCTTTTCGCGATAAGCGTCATAGTCCCCAGTAGAAGCAACTTCCCCGATTGACTTCCAAATCCTTGGGAATAAGTGGAAGGTTTTTCCCATCCGTTCTTTTTCATTTCCGTAATCTTCCGCACGCTGGATGGCGTCGGCCTTGATTTTATCAAAATTGTAGTCCAGATCATTGGAGCCGAAGAAGTTAGCCACATTTAAATATTTCGCGATTTCCTCATGTAAACCGATGCTTGAGAAAAGTCTTCCGTAGCCTCGCAACTCATGAATGCCGATGGTTGAGATAACTTTTTCAAGACCTTTCGTCAAGGAGTTATAAAGATTGGTAACCCCCTTAAGGTCATCTGAAGATAAGGAAAGGAACATATAATAAGGGCTGATTAAGTTGGCCCCAAGACCATAAGAAACGATGATATCATGCAGTGACCTTAGCGATGCGGAACGTAACAGGATGGAACAATCCCTCCGCTTGCCAGTGCGGACCAATGCTTGATCGACGGAAGAAGTGACAAGGTGTGGATCAAGCCAAAAGTTGCCGTTTTGATGTGCAAGTGCATCATCCAATACGATAAGCGTCTTTCCTTCATCCACTGCATTGACACTTTCATCAGTAATCCTCGTCAAAGCATCCGTGATGCTTTCATCCTCTTTGAACGTGCTTGAAATGAAATGCACGAGTTTTTGATCTTGGTAATATTTAATGAACTGGTCATAGCTTGGCTGCGATACGATAGATGAGCAATCATAACCCATTAATCCTTCAATCAATAAGGGAGTCAGCAGCTCTGTAACCTTTCCGGCCTTATTTGCTTCGAATAGGGAAGGCCGTTTTCCGATGATGGTTCGTGTTGAGAAGTGCTCGGTTTCCCGGTCCCGGTCGATTGCTGGGTTTGTTACAACGGCCACGCTTTCCTTAATGAAATCCGCAATGTTGGTCCGTTGGGGATTAAGTGCTGCCAGTGGCGCATCGTGACCAAGTGAACGAATGGGTTCGGCCCCTTTTTCGGCCATCTGTTCCACTAATTGAACATGCTCCCTTTCCCATCCAAAGGCTTTATACTGTCCATTATGAATGGCTTGCGCGTTTGTCATGGAGACAACCTTTTCAAAGACTTGCGGCTGCAGGCGGACCCGATCATTGGAAAGAACGAAACGATTATTGAAGAGTTCAAATACTTTATCCTGGTAATCCTTGTATGTGTACAGTTCAATACTGTCGCCGTTCCATTTCAAACCCACTTTTTCCCCAGGGCCCATCGGTTTCGGATTTCCGGTATATTCACTGGAAGGGATGATTCCTGGTTCGGAAGTGAACATATAGGATGATTCCGTTTCAATATTCCATAATGGGCGCAGGCCTAAAGAATCGACAGAGAACACGGCTTCATCGCCGAAACGGGAGATGATTCCGGCTGGACCTTGTGCAAAATGACCCCATGCCTCCCGTAAATACGTATATAAGTCTTGTAAGTGATCGGGGTATTCCTTGATTTCATTAATGATTGGGGGAAACATAAGGTCGACAGCTTCAAATAAAGAGTAGCCATGACGGCAGATGAAAGTTTCGATCGTCTTGTTTAAATCCTGTGAGTCGCTTCCGTCTTTAGCGATTGGAACACCAATCATTTTCGCTTCATCACGCAATTTGGCAATCGTATTGATTTCGCCATTATGGCCAAGTACACTGAAAGGCTGAACCCGGAAGAAGCTTGATAGTGTATTGGTTGAAAAACGATTATGACCCAGTGTCATGGTGGAGGCAGCTAAAGGGTCCGCAAGATCAAGATAATAGGAAGGAAGCGTATCCCCCGCACCCATCACTTTGTAGACCGCATGATGCTGGCTTAGCGATGCAACATGGATAAAATCACTTTTTTCGATGTCGGAAGTCAGCTCAAAAAGAACATTTGAAAGCTCCTGGTTGTTTTCGATGGCGGAGGAACAGGCAAATTGCCAGAACACTGGGTCTTCTTGAATGGCAATCGGTCCCAATGCCTCAGAACGGTAAGCTTTATCCGTTTCGAATATCAAGGAGAGACCATGCTGAAGCAGTTTCTCCTTGACTTCGATTTTTAAGTCGTTCGCATCCGTTTTTTTGCTTAAAAATAAGTGACCGACTATGAAGGAATCTTTATCGACGATGCTTGAATCGATATTTACAGCTTCAAGCTTCTTTTTCCAAAGAGCCCGGGGAATATCGATATGGATGCCGGCGCCATCGCCCTCACCATTGATGAAGCCGCAGCGATGGTTCATTTTAACCAGGGCGTCGATACAGGCAAAGATGTTTTCGTTAGTAGGGATCTTCTTTTTTTCGATACAGGAAACGATTCCGCAAGCATCATGTTCTTCCCTGTAAAATTCTTTGAATGTAGCAGGTGTCCATTTTTGGGTCATATGTGTGGCTTGAATAAGGTTACCCTTATTTTCGGCCTTTCACCTCCTGTAGCATTTGTTTTATGGGGGGATATTAGTAAACCCGAACAATTGTCCAAGTTCTGATAGATTGAAAGAAAATGTATAAATGTATATAAATGTATCCATATCATATCATTTAAATATTCAGAAATCAATTTTTTATACAATGGATTGGATGCTGTGATTGATGGCGTTTTTGTGGGGAATGGCTAAAAAGGCTAACTTTAAAGATTTATTACCCGGGAATAAGAAACCCCCAAGATTGATGTGCATCCTGGGGGTGTATAAAAAATGTATAATTATGCTGTTTTGATTTATTATATTAGGTTTTTGAATGCATGTTCAACCGCTTTTAGAGTATAAGCGATATCATCATCCGTGTGAGCTATTGTCAAGAACCAGGCTTCGTATTTTGAAGGTGCCAAATTGATGCCCTGGTTGAGCATGAGTTTGAAAAACTTAGCGAACATTTCGCCATCAGTATTTTCCGCCTGCTCATAGTTTTCAATTGTTTCTGTCGTGAAATAGATCGTCAATGCCCCTTTAAGGCGATTGATGGTAATAGGGACATTATATTGGCGAGCTGCTATCAGGATACCTTCTTCAAGAATTTTTCCCAACCGGTCAAGCTCGTCGTACAGACCCTCTTCTTTAAGTACTTCCAAACAAGCTATCCCGGAAAGCATGGATGCCGGATTTCCTGCCATCGTACCTGCTTGATAGGCTGGTCCTAGGGGGGCTACAGTTTCCATGATCTCTTTTTTACCGCCATAGGCACCAATCGGAAGTCCGCCGCCGATTATTTTTCCAAGCGCGGTCAAATCGGGTTGAATTCCCAAGAAGTCCTGTGCCCCTCCGTACATGAAGCGGAACGCTGTGATGACCTCGTCGAAAATGACCAGTGCTCCTGCTTCGTGTGACAATGAAATGACTTCTTCCAAAAAGCCAGGGCTCGGTTCCACGATTCCAAAGTTGCCGACGATCGGTTCAACCAGCACGCCTGCAATTTCATGTCCCCATTTATTCAGTGCTTCCTTAAATGGCTCGATATCATTGAAAGGTACCGTGATGACTTCTTGTGCGATGCTTTTTGGAACGCCCGCAGAGTCCGGTGTTCCTAGCGTGGACGGGCCGGAACCTGCAGCGACGAGAACAAGGTCGGAGTGTCCATGGTAACAGCCTGCAAACTTGATGATCTTATCACGTCCAGTGTAAGCACGGGCCACACGGATGGTGGACATGACAGACTCAGTGCCTGAATTGGTGAAGCGAACTTTATCCATGGAAGGTATTGCCTCTTTCAACATTTTGGCGAATTTGACTTCATGTTTTGTCGGTGTACCGTATAAAACGCCCGTTTCTGCTGCTTTAACGATTGCCTCCGTAATATGTGGATGTGCATGTCCAGTGATGATCGGGCCATATGCAGCTAAATAATCGATATATTTATTGCCATCAACATCCCAGAAATAAGCCCCTTTGGCATGATCCATGGCAACTGGTGAACCGCCGCCTACAGCTTTGTAAGAACGGGATGGGCTGTTAACCCCACCAACGATATGTTCCAGTGCCTCTTTATGTAGAAGCTTCGAATTACTAAAATCCAATCTTAAAACCTCCTAAAAATATAAACCTGCCTTAATCATAGCATTTTTCCGCCCGTAAATCTGGGATGGAAGGCTAGGAAATGTGATCCGTCCACTGATGAAATGCTGCAGCCTTAGAAACAGCAGGATTCGTGGGCCTTCATTTTGTTTGGGAAATAGGGCCGGGCCCCAAAACTCCGGTTATGAAAGTCAGAATGTCCAAGATAGTGGCAGGGTTTTCGATGTTGAAGGATTGGCGGTTCATTTCGCCCTGGGCTTGGTAATAGATAAGATGGCCGGTTCCTTTTTCTTCATTAATATGAATGTGGAAACTTATGGGGGTGCTTTCGATCGATCCGCTGGAATCCCTTTGGATGACCTGGCATAATAATTCACCGTATTCATCCTCATAAAGAAAATCATATCGAAGGTCGATAACGACCTTTTCGATTTGGGATAGTAATAATTTTTTAATATTCATAGCATACTTGTCTCCTTTATATATGTATCTCGTACAACGGCCGGACTCGCCCTGAAAATGATCCATGGCATCCAGGCATTTTTATTGTCTAAAAAGGTAAGGTTGGATAAACTAATTCATTAGGACAAGAGATTACGGAGGATGTAACAGGATGAGTGATGCAATTCAAGTGAAACAGCTTCGGAAGGAATTTAAGTCGGCATCAAGCCGTTCGGGGTTAAAGGGAGCCTTCCGGGATTTACTTACAAGAAATTATAAAATCGTCCCTGCCGTCAATGATATCAATTTTACTGTAAAAAAGGGTGAGATGGTAGCTTATATCGGGGAAAATGGTGCAGGAAAATCGACCACGATCAAAATGCTGACAGGTATTTTGGAACCGACAGCAGGTGAAATCACAGTCAATGGCATGAATCCTCATAAGGAAAGGGAAAAGTTCACACAAACAATAGGAGTTGTATTTGGTCAGCGCTCACAGCTTTGGTGGGATATTGCGGTTCAAGAATCCTTTAGGCTGCTAAAAAAGGTCTATAAAGTAACGGATGAACAATATAACGATCATATGGAACATGTCATCAAGACGCTCGATATCGGTCCCTTGCTCGACAAACCAGTGCGTAAACTCTCACTTGGTCAGCGAATGCGCTGTGAGCTTGCGGCGGCATTGATCCACAATCCGCCTTTGCTGTTCCTGGATGAGCCGACAATAGGCCTTGACGTACTCGTGAAGATGAAGATTCGCGAGTTCCTGAAAGAAATCAATGAGAAATATAATACGACAATCCTTTTGACTACCCATGATTTAGGAGACATTGAGGCATTATGTGAACGCGTAATCATGCTTGATGAAGGACAGATCATTTATGATGGGGAATTGCAGAGTTTGAAAGATAACTGGGCTGAGGAAAAACAAATCCATTTTCAATTCATCGAGCCGATTGCATTGAAGGAATTGCAATCATTAGCGCTCCCATTTACCGCAAACTGGGTTTATGATGAGAAAAATCAAACATACATTGCTCTGTTGAAAGAAGAAAGTGATCATATTTCACAGCTTGTTTCAGCTGTCGTATCACATTTTAAAATAAAGGACATCAAAATCCATGAAACGTCCATTGAAGAGATTGTTCGCAATATTTACGAAGAAGGCACTGTCTGACTCTCTTATCATTAAGAAACAACGTGTCTATCAAGAAGGGGGAGGGCAATGGGGAAGTATCTTGCAATGATCCGCATGCGTTTTTTGATGATGCTTGCGTATCGAACGGATTATTATACCGGCATTTTAATTTATAGCATTAATATCGGTGCTTATTATTTCTTATGGAATGCAATATATGGAGAAAAAAGCTCCATCGAAGGACTTTCAAGTATACAGATGACAACATATGTCGCGGTTGCATGGATGGCGCGCGCCTTTTATTTCAATAATATTGACCGCGAAATCGCCACTGAGATCAAGGACGGCAAGGTCGCCATTGAAATGATCCGGCCTTATAACTATTTAGGCATGAAAACGATGCAAGGGCTTGGGGAAGGGATATTCCGATTCTTCTTCTTCTCGATTCCCGGAATGCTGCTGGTAGCTTTCATTTTTCCTATCGAATTGCCGCACGAACCGGCTACGTGGGGGATATTCGGCATTTCCTTGCTGTTCAGTTTCATCATCAATACACAAATTAACTTATTGACAGGAATCACTACCTTTTTCTTATATAATAATGCCGGATTGATCCGGGCTAAAAGGGTTATCATTGATTTGTTTTCCGGTCTGCTGCTGCCCATCAGTTTTTATCCGATATGGGCGCAGGGAGTGATGAAATATTTGCCATTTCAAGGGATCAGCTATGTACCAAGCATGATTTTTACGAACGGGTACAGTTCAGGCGAAATTGGCATGGCGCTTTTACAGCAGTTAATTTGGTGCATGATTCTCATAATACCGATTCAGCTTTTATGGATAGTCGCAAAAAAACAGCTGATTATTCAAGGAGGTTGACGGGATGTTTTATGTATCGATGTTTTTTCAATATGTGAGTCAATATATGAAAACAAGATTGCAATATAGAGCAGATTTCTTCATGGAAATCCTATCCGATCTGCTGAATCAGGTCGTGAACCTGGTATTTATATTAGTCGTTTTTGGACATACCCAGTTTTTAAGCGGCTGGAGCCGTGAAGAAATCATATTCATTTATGGATTCTTCCTTATCCCATTCGCCCTTTTTTCTGCCTTTTTCAACATCTGGGATTTTAATGACCGCTATATCGTCAAAGGTGAAATGGACCGGATATTAACAAGACCGATACATAGCCTATTTCAAGTCATTTTAGAAAGAATCGAGCTAGAAGCGTTATTTGGTGTTGTGACCGGTTTGATCATTATATTTTATTCGGGGATTTCATTGGATCTGCAGCTTGCGTGGTATGACCCGGTTCTTTTCATCATTTTTGCAATAGGCGGGGCCCTTGCTTATGCAGCCATATTCGTTGCGATAGCAAGCATTGGGTTCTGGTCGGATGCGAAAACATCCATCATGCCAATGATGTACAATATCGGGAACTACGGGCGCTATCCTGTTGATATTTATAATAAGGTCATTCGTTTTGTCCTTACATGGGTATTGCCATTCGCGTTTGTTGGTGTTTATCCTGCATCTTATTTCCTTAGAAAAGAAGAGTGGTATGCATATGCATTTGCCACACCTGTAATTGGGGTTGCCTTTTTCGTGATATCCGTTTTCATATGGAATCAGGGAGTGAAGAGGTACCGCGGGGCAGGAAACTAAAAGAGCCCCTTCAACAGCATTCATGTTGAAGGGGTTTTATGTTTATTTGCGTTTATTCTTTCTTTCAATATATCTTGCTTGTGCTTGAACATATTGCTGCTTTTCCTCTTCCGTTTCCGGAATGACCTGAGGTACGTTTGTCGGCTTACCGTCTTCATCAATGGCCAGCATCGTTAAAAAAGCGCGTGCCGTAAGCTGTTTTTCACCTGTTAATAGGTTCTCACGCTCCACTTTCACGAATACCTCCATTGATGTGCGATGAGCACAGGTGACATAAGCTTCAAGGTTGATCGCATCTCCTGTCTTGATGGGGGCCAAAAAATCAAAAGAGTCGCTTGAAGCGGTCACAACGGGTTTTCGACAATGACGCATAGCTGAAATGCAGGCTATTTTATCAACATAGGCCATTACCTTTCCGCCAAAGATGGTATTGTGATGATTTGTATCCGGTGGAAAAACAAGGTCGGTTAAAAATGTCCGTGACTGCTGTGTTGGATGGGCAACGTTCTTTTCAATCATAAGCTTTTGGTTTAGCTAAAAGGTTTTCACGGACGATTTTTGCTGCTTCAACCATGTTTTTCAGGGAAGCGACGGTTTCCGGGATACCCCTTGTTTTCAGGCCGCAGTCGGGATTGATCCAAAACTGGTCTTTATCCAGTACCTTGATGCCCCGTTCAATCATATCGACCATTTCGTCCACTGCCGGCACACGCGGGCTGTGAATATCATACACACCAAGGCCAATACCTTTTTCGTATGTCCTTTCCTCGAATGCGGAAGCAAGCTCTCCATGGCTACGGGATGTTTCGATGGAAATTACATCGGCATCAAGGGAGGAGATGACATCCATGAAACTGTTGAAGTCGCAATAGCACATATGCGTGTGAATTTGGGTTGTATCCTCCACGCTTGATGTGGATATCAAGAACGAATTAACAGCCCAGTTCAAATACTCATCGCGATCGGTTTTTTTCAATGGCAGACCTTCCCTAAGTGCAGGCTCATCAACTTGGATCATTTTGATTCCAGCCGATTCCAATGCAATGACTTCTTTTTCCAAAGCAAGTGCCAGTTGGTAGCAAACATTCTCCCTGGAAATATCATCACGGACAAATGACCAGTTCAAAATCGTGACAGGACCTGTTAGCATTCCCTTTACCGTCTTGTTCGTCAGTGATTGTGCGTATACACTTTCCCTGACTGTCATCGGTTCGATGAAATCGATGTCACCGTAGATGACTGGTGGTTTCACGCAGCGAGACCCATAGGATTGTACCCAGCCCTTTTCTAGAAAGACGAATCCGCCTAACTTATGGCCGAAGTATTCAACCATATCCGTCCGTTCGAATTCCCCGTGTACAAGAACATCCAAGCCGATTTCTTCTTGGATATCAATCCACCTGCCGATTTCTTCGTTAACGAATGTTTCATATTGCGAAGCGGTCCATTCTCCTCTTTTGAACTTCCCACGTGCTTGTTTAACTTCAAATGTCTGTGGAAAGCTGCCGATCGTAGTCGAAGGAAGAAAAGGCAATTTGAAAAATTCCTGTTGTTTTTGGTAACGTTCTTTAAATGGAAGCTGACGGCCGACGTTCCTGGTTTTAACCTTTTCGACATTGGATTGTACATTCCCATGATTCCGTGCATTTGAACTTGCTAACGTTTGAACCGTAAATTTATTAGCATCGACTTTTTCGGCGATTGCTTCAAAGCCTTGATTATTCCCTTTGACCAAGAGTATGATTTCCTCAAGTTTCTCATCAGCGAAAGCGAGGGCCTCTTTCACTTCTTTTGAAAGGGCGGTTTCATTACGAACGGTCACTGGGACATGAAGCAGGGAACAAGAGGGCTGAAGCCAGATTTGGTCTTCGGCTACCTTTTTCTTAAGAGTCTCGATCAATTGGATTTTTTTCGATAAATCAGATAGCCAAATGTTTTTTCCGTCAATCACACCTGCAGCAAGCACTTTGTCCTTCGGGAAACCGAATGCTTCAAGATTACTTAGATTCCTCCCTTTATCATGTACAAAATCAAGACCGATTCCTTGGACTTGTAATTCGATGACTTCTTGGTAATGCTCCACGGCATCAAAGTATGTTTGTAGCATGATGTTCAGGTTTGGTGCTGCTTCATTCAGTTTTTCATAGAGGTAAGTAACAGTTTGCATATCATCTTTGGAAATGGATGAAACAAGAGAAGGTTCGTCCATTTGAACCCACTTCACGCCTTCTTGCTCCAACTCTTGCAGGATTTGCGTGTATAGGGGAAGCAGGCTCAGGATGATGCCAGGGATATCTTTTTTATTGAAGCCTTTGGAAAGGGAGATGAAAGTATAAGGTCCGATCAACACGGGTTTGGTTTCAATCCCTAGCTTTTCCTTGGCCTCCCGATATGCTGCAAGTGGTTTATTTTCTGTTAAAGTCAGCTGTGACAGGTTTAATTCAGGGACAATATAGTGATAGTTCGTATTGAACCATTTCGTCATTTCGGAAGCGACTTCGTCATTGTTTCCGCGGGCCATTGAATAATAAACGGAAAGGGGAACGCATCCGCCTTCATAGGCTGAATAACGTTCAGGAACAAGACCGAACATGACGGACATATCCAGCATTTGATCATATAAAGTGAAGTCGTTGGCAGGAATGATATCAATGCCTCGTTTCTTCTGTTTTTGTAAGTTGCCTAAACGGATGGCTTTTAGTTGTGCCGTAAATTCTGCTTCATCGATTTTACCGGACCAGTAAGCTTCTAATGTACGTTTCCATTCACGATCTTCCCCGATTCGCGGGTAACCCAAACTGCTGCTTTTCAAAATTCCCATCCTCCTACATTCATTTGATTTAACAATAAAAAAGCATCCCTAACCGTCAAAAGAGAAAGTTAGAAATGCTTAAAATAAAGAGGCATGCAGAATGCCCCTTACAATTATAAGGTCCCTAACACCTCCCTATCTCCCGTAGGTTAAAACAGTGTTGTCGAAATAGGCAGGTCTCCTGACTTAGGGAATATCATTAGCGACGGGCCTTCCCGATCCGTTGATCAGTGGCATATTGGATGGCGCTAACATTCCCATTACAGTGGCGGGACCGTGCCGGAATTACACCGGGCTTCCCTTTTAATCCTAATGAAAATTAGGAACCTATTTCCACATATGAAATTTCACAAAACCTGCTGGATAAACTGATTGCAGGTGGCTAATATTTATAAAATAAAAATTATTATAAATATTTAGACAACCTTAACATATCCGACTAAAAGGGTCAACATGAAAAAGATTCGGGATAAGGTCCCGAATTCCTGACAAATGCGTTTAGGATGTGTTAGTGATAAGGATAAAGTCTGTCCCTAAGAAAGAATATATTGTTTGGACAGGGAGTATGTATAGAGGGAGTGGCGTTTTGAAATGGGGCGTGGGGGATGACTTTCTACATCTTGATTGCAGGAATCATTTTTTGCATGGTGATGAGCATTCGTACCTTATTTCTTGTTGAGTCGGGAGGAAAGAAGTTCTCTCTGGAGGATATGCTGTGGCTTGGCAATTTATATGCGACGATATTAGTTGGATTTGCACTGATTTATTTATTATACGAGCTTCAGAATCATTCAGTGATTCTTGATATGGGCAATCGTTTGGACGGCAGTTTTTACGAGCAACTGAAGACTTCTTTTTATTTTAGTGCGATGACGATGTTTTCTGTAGGGTATGGGGATATATCCCCGATAGGCGTAGGCAGGATGATTGCGACAATCCAGGCATTCATCGGCTATACGCTCCCGGCCGCGTTTGTAATTCGGACGGTGATTGATTTAGATCAGGAAAGAAGGAATAAATGAAAGTTGTATTTCTTTCGATTATTGGGTACTCTTACCATAATGAAAGAAATGGAGGGTTCAATATGACTGTTAAAATTGGAGAAAAAGCACCTGATTTTCAACTCCCAGCAAACAATGGTGAAATGGTTTCCCTATCGGATTTTAAGGGGAAATACATTGTTTTATATTTTTATCCAAAAGACATGACGTCAGGATGCACGACGGAGGCCTGTGATTTCCGGGACCACAATGAGCAATTTGAGGAATTGGACGCTGTCATCATTGGTATCAGCCCAGACCCAGCGGCACGACATGAAAAATTCATCGAAAAACATGGATTGCCTTTTCTGCTGCTAGCTGACGAAAATCATGAAGCTGCTGAATCATTTGATGTGTGGCAATTGAAAAAGAACTTCGGCAAGGAGTATATGGGCATTGAACGTTCAACATTCCTGATTGATAAGGCAGGTAAGATAGTCAAAGAATGGCGTAAGGTAAAAGTAAAAGGCCACGTCGAAGAAGCTCTTGAAACTCTTCGCGACCTCAAAAAATAAGGGGACAGGCAAATGAAGGATGAGCGAATAACGAAGCTTGCTGCCAGGCTGATTCATCATTCGATACAATTAAAGCCAAAAGAGAGAATCCTTATTCGGGGCCATATCAACACGAAACCATTATTGAAAGAGCTGATTGATGAAACATACAGAGTGGGTGCTTATCCATATGTAGAACTTGAAGACGATGAGATAAGCCGGCACCTATTACAAGGGAATGTGAAGGAACAACTTGACACATCATCGCAATGGGCTCTGAAGAAATATACGGATATCGATGCGGTCATCATCATCACCGGTGAAGAAAACGATGTGGAAATGACTGATGTTCTCCTCGAAAGGCACCGTCTTCAAGGGGAGGCTATGAATTCTCCAACTCTTTTCTATGTGAACAACCGACGTTGGGTCTTGCTTAATTATCCCACCAACACATCAGCGCAAAAAGCCGGCATGACTTTCGACAGGTATCAAGACTTCCTTTTGAACGTATGCACAATGGATTATGGGAAAATGGAGGCGGCATTAAAACCGTTAAAACTATTGATGGAACGAACTGACAAAGTCAGGATCGTTTCACCAGGGACAGATTTGACCTTTTCCATTAAAGGTATGCCGGCTATCATATGTGCCGGAAAAAAGAATTTACCGGACGGGGAAGTATTTACTGCACCTATAAAAGAGAGCGTCAATGGAAGGATAGCCTTCAACACACCCACAACCTATGAAGGAATCACTTTTAGTGACATAGAATTAAACTTGAAAAAGGGGAAAATCAGTAAAGCCATTTCCAATCAATCTTCTAAAATGAACCGAATTCTGGATATTGATGAGGGGTCCCGTTTTATCGGGGAGTTCGCAATTGGAATCAATCCATACATATTGGAACCTATGGACGATATATTGTTTGATGAGAAAATAAGCGGGAGTCTGCACTTGGCTCTTGGACTTGCCTATGAAGAAGCTGATAATGGAAACCGTTCATCCATACATTGGGATATGGTCTTGATCCAGCGTCCCGAATATGGCGGTGGTGACATCTACTTTGACGATGTGCCGATCAGAAGGGATGGCGTTTTCATATTGCCGGAATTATATGCATTAAACCCAAATTCATTAAAATAAAGCCTTTTTTAATAAGGGTAAGGCTTTTGTCCAACTCAAAAAGGGGACACCTGAATATGCTTTATTAAGGGAATACCTCCTCAGAGAAAGTTGCGCGGGACATACAGAGCCCGTGTTTTTTTATGTTAATTATAAGGGAGAGACAAACATGTTAATACTTTCAACGATCATTCCTGATGAAGGAATCCAAACGAAGATGAAGGATGCTTTTCCTGAATTGAACTTCATTTATCAAGAAGGATGGATGGATGAGCGACTTAGTGAAGCGGAAATCTTAATTACATACGGTGAGGACTTAACTGAAAAAATCATTGGGAAAGCGGCGAACTTGAAATGGATAATGGTCATGAGTGCAGGAATGGAATTAATGCCTTTTAAAGCCATTGAGGAACGCGGCATTTTGGTTACGAACGCAAAAGGCATTCATAAAATTCCAATGGCCGAGTATACGATAGGGATGCTTTTGCAATATGAAAAGAAATTGAAGCTGCTTATGAAGAATGAAAGGGAAGAAATGTGGGATAGAAAGATCGAAGTAGGGGAATTGAATGGCAAAACGATGCTCGTCCTTGGTGCCGGTGCAATAGGAGGAGAAGTGGCTCGTCTCGGGAAAGCCTTTAGGATGACGACACTGGGGGTGAACCGGAGCGGGAAGCCGGTGGAGTCCATTGATCGCCTTTATACCCTGGATAATTTACTGGAAGCCATACCTGGAGCTGATTACATCGTATCTGTCTTGCCTAGTACGGATGAAACGAAGGATCTTCTGCAAAAAGAACACTTTAAAGCAATGAAAGAATCTGCAGTATTCGTGAATATTGGCCGCGGCGATCTTATTGACGAGGAAGTGTTGATAGAAGCCCTGGAAGCCGGCGAATTGGCTCATGCCATCTTGGATGTATTTGATCCGGAACCTTTAGAAAAAGGGCATCCTTTTTGGAGGATGGAGAATGTTACGGTCACGCCGCATCTTTCAAGTAAAAGCGGAGAATATTTACCAAGGACCTTTGCGATATTCGAGAAAAATATGCGTGAATACCTGAAGTCTGGAAAAGATTTCATCAACGTAATCGACTTATCGAGGGGATACTAAACACAATACGAAAATGTGAAAGATTCAAAGCTTTGTGAATAAACTAAAAAAGGACGGTAAAACCATTGAATTATTGACAAATTCAACGTATAAAAGGTACACTATTTATAAATATTATAATTTAAGAATTCATACTTAATAAGAAAAAGGGGTGGATGACGGTGTCTGAAGTTCAGTTAAAAGAAGCGTTGGATTCCCTAAAAGATACCGGTGTGAGAATAACTCCTCAACGCCATGCGATACTAGAGTATTTGATTAGCTCCATGTCCCACCCTACCGCTGATGATATATATAAAGCGCTGGAAGGCAAGTTTCCGAATATGAGCGTGGCGACAGTTTATAACAACCTGCGTGTTTTTCGTGAGGTAGGTTTGGTAAAAGAACTTACGTATGGTGATTCTTCTGCAAGGTTTGATTTCGTGACGACGAATCATTATCATGTAATCTGCCAAATCTGCGGGAAAATTGTGGATTTCGATTATCCTGCATTGGATGAAGTCGAGCATTTCGCAGCACAAGTCACTGGTTTCAATGTTAGTCACCATCGGATGGAAATCTACGGCGACTGCACGGATTGTGCAGAAAAAGAAACGCATTAAAAAAAGTTCCTCCACTTGGTTGGAACTTTTTTTCATGGTTATGAAGAAATCAAAAGGTCTTTATGTTAAGAAGTTCAGCTAGCTGGAATTCTTCTAGTCATGCAGGCTTTTGCGATTATATTTTTCGTTGAATTCTTCGCCTTCCAACTTTTTGTCAAGGGTCAAGGGTTCTTCACAATGCATGCAAATATCTACACGCCCTAATATTTTTGTGGGTTTGCCGCAGTTAGGACAGACAACCTGGATCGTTTTTGTAGAAAGCATTCCAATCCAAAAATAAACCCCGGTGCTTGCGATTATGAATAAAAGGCCAAGTCCCATGAAAAGTGTCATGATAACAGGATGTGTTTTGAAGAAAAGTCCAATATACATTACGATAAAGCCGATGAAAATCAAACTCAAGGCAAATGTACGTATTTTATTGATTTTGCTAGAATGTTTAGCCATGGATTGTCCCTCCTAAAATATAACTTTAACTATAACATAAACTAAGGATGGAACAAAAAAGAAATAAAGGATACATATTACTTTTGAATTGAAATGGTTTAGGGTAATGGACTTAAGCAGGAATATGAAGAGTTTTGTCGAAAGTTATAAAAAAAAAGGTTTTGGAGGAATTTATGATGGAAGATATCCTTCGCCCGATTTATCAAGAGCGAGCAAGTTTAAAATCTACACTTGGAATCTTGTTAATTGAAAAAAGAGATGATAATAGCCCGAATACCGATACGTTTGACTACATCCTTTTTGTGATTGCAGACGATGCCCAAGAGGCCGTGTTTTTAAAACATTACACTTACCAGGATAAAAAAGCGGCCTTGCATATCGTTAAGGAAGACCAGTTAAAAGAATGGCTCCTATTAGGGACGAACCGCAAAGTGGTTGACTGGATTTATAACGGGAAGGTCCTTTTTGACCGGAATGAATATTTGGACCGTTTGAAAACCGAAATTCGAGAGTTCCCCTTCTATGGAAGGAAGTTAAAGATGGGGATGGAGTTCGCGAAGTTAATTCGCAGGTACATGGATGGGAAAAGCTTCTTTGAAAAAGGCCATTATCTTGAGGCATACAACCATATCGTTCATTCCCTGCATCACTTGGCCCGTTTGGAAATAATAGAACAAGGCTTTTATCCAGAGGTTACGGTATGGAACCAAGTGAAGCATATGGAGCCTGAAATCTACAAGTTGTATAAGGAATTGATCAGCAGTGAGGAAACTCTCGAAAAAAGATTGGAGCTTCTATTCCTTGCGAGTGAATTTCTTATTTATTCGAGGACGAATGCTGGTTCACAGCATTTGGTTGAAATAATGGGGACGAAAGAAGATCCGTGGACGATTGCGGAGCTTATGGAGCATCCGGAAGTTAAGTTTTATTCAGTCGATCTAGGTGTTCTACTGGAATATTTGATAGAGAAGAAGGTAATCGATGTCATCAAATCGGAGACCAAAGGACACGAGGTTTATCATCGGTTTTATCGAGTGTCAAAAAACTTTTAAAAAAATGTGTTTTTATTGTTGACCAATAATAATATAGGTGTTATATTAATACATGTCGCTGCGGGACATCAGCTTTCGCAGCTTCATTAAAACAAAAAAAATAAAAAAACATGTTGACAACATGGTTGATAACATGATAAGATGTAAAAGTCGCTTACGAAGTAACGACAACGAAATTGCTCTTTGAAAACTGAACAAAACAAAGCGCCAACGTTAAATTTTAAGTGAGCACACACTATTAAAAAAGCAAAATGAGCAAGTCAAACATTTCTTCGGAGAGTTTGATCCTGGCTCAGGACGAACGCTGGCGGCGTGCC